>JAJPKG010000440.1 GCA_021323815.1 Pseudomonadota bacterium | reverse complement strand
GGTGCGGGCGCGTCACCATCAACCACCAGCAGCGGCACGCCCCAACCGGGGGGCGCACTGACGGGCGACAGCACCGGCTCGCTGGTGGTGGGCGGCGTCACCCGCACCTATTTCTTGCATGTGCCGCCATCCTACACCGGGCAAAATGCCGTGCCACTGGTGGTCGCACTGCATGGGCGCGACGGCACCGGGCAAGGGATGGTCAAACTGACACATTTCAGCACGGTCGCGGATGCCAACGGCTTCATCGTTGTATATCCCGACGGCATCGATCGCAGTTGGAATGATGGCCGCCAGATTCCTGAAGAGAGCGAAGATGATGTGGGCTTCCTTCGCGCGCTCATCAGCCAGTTAGCGGGGCGCTATCACATCGATCCCGCTCGCATCTATGCCACCGGCATCTCGAACGGGGGAATGATGACACAGCGGCTGGGGTGTGAATTGGGCGATGTGTTGGCGGCTATCGCGCCGGACGCCGGAGAGATGCCGGTGCCGGAAAACGCCGTGTGTCATCCTCCGCACCATCTCTCGGTGCTGGAATTTCAAGGGGATGCTGATCCCTATATTCCCTATGCCGGCGGTACGCCGCGCTGTGCTCCCAACCTTTCCACCTGCGGCACGGTGCTTTCCGCGGACGACACCATGCGCGGTTGGGCCAGCCGCGACGGCTGCCAGGCGACTTATGCCAGCGCCAACCTGCCGGATGTGGCAAAAGGCGACGGACCGTTGCCCAGCCGCGATTCAACCATCGAGCAGCGGACATATCAAGGATGCCCGGCGGGCAGCGCGGTGGTGCTGGAAGTGATTCACGGCGGGGGCCACACCTGGCCGGGCGGATGGCAATATCTCCCCCCCGCGCTCATCGGCTGGACGAACCGTGATATCGACGCCAGCCAGATGATCTGGCAATTTTTCGCCGCTCATCCTCGCGCCTGATGCTGTGAGCGGATGGAGCCGCATGCCGACGACTGAAAGAGGTGTTAACGGATATGTATGATTCGGATGCGACGCAGCCCGTGCTGCCGGATCTCGCACCGGGCAACGGCGGCTTCACACAGCCGCAACAGACTATCACCCCCCCTCCCAGGCCACATGGGCGAAGCGGGGGCGGCAAAAAATTTTCGCGGCGAGGATTGTTGATCGGCGCGGGCGCAGTGGGGGTGAGCGCTGCCGCCATCACCACCGGCATCCTCGCCGCACAGGGCAAGGTGCAACTGCCGGGGATCATCAGCGGCCCCACGCCGGTGCCGGCAGCGCACGCGCAGATCGCGCATCTGCTGCGGCGGGCGGGATTTGGCGCGCGCTGGAGCGAGATTCAGCACTATAGCGCGCTGGGCTGGACGGGCGCAATCGACCAGCTGCTGAATCCCAACAGCGTCAGCGACGACCTGGATCAACGTCTGAATGCACTGGGGCTGGACTTGACGCGCGTGGTGGACGAGCAGCGCTGGTGGGTGCTGCGCATGATCTATAGCCAGCGCCCACTGCAAGAGAAGATGACGCTGTTCTGGCACGGCCTGCTCACCAGCAGCTATAAGAAGGTCGGCGGCAAGAGCGGCTATGGCTATATGATCACACAGAATAATTTCCTGCGCGCCCACGCCTTCGACACCTATGACAACATCTTGCTCGGCATCACGCAAGATCCGGCGATGATGTGGTGGCTGGATTTGCGCTTGAACCGCGCGCAGTCGCCCAACGAAAATTATGCCCGCGAACTGATGGAACTCTTTACGCTGGGCGTCAACAGCGGCTATACCCAATCCGATGTGCATAACGCTGCGCTGGCGCTGACCGGTTTCCGGCTGGAACGCGACGGCACAGTGCAATATCTGCCCGAACGGCACGACAACAGCACCAAGACACTGCTGGGCCACACCGGCAATTTGGACTATCATGACGTGATTCGCATCGTCACGTCGCATCCCGCTGCCGGGCCGTTCATCTGCCGCCGCATCTTCCGCTTCTTCGTCCACGAAAATCCTTCGCAGGCCGATCTGCAACCGATGGTGGATGCGTATTACAGCAGCGGCCACAACATCGGCGCGGTGCTGCGGGCGATGTTCCTGTCGCCGGCCTTCGTTTCGGCGGCAGCCTATCGTTCGCGGCTGAAAAGCCCGGCGGAATTCACCATCGGTGCCATCCGCCAGCTTGAGGTGGAAGTGAACGGGCAAGGCGTGGCGAATATTATGGGCCTGATGGGGCAGACCATCTTCAATCCGCCCAACGTGGCCGGCTGGCCAGGCGACCAGCAGAGCGCGAACTGGCTCAACACCGGCACCTGGCTGACGCGCGTCAATTTCATCAACACCTTGCTCAACGGCACGCGAGCAGTGCAGGGCCAGGGAGGCGCAGCGGCAGGCACCAATCTCACCCAGGGGTTGCAGGCGATCATCAGCCGCCAGAACCTCAATTCGCCCGCAGCAGTGGTCGATTATTTCACCAGCCTGCTCATCGACGCTCAGATCACCAGCGACCGGCGGCAAATGTTGATCGACACGCTCAACGCGGGCGGCAGCGGTGACACGGTGTCGTTGGCCGGCGGCAGCAGCGTGAGCGCCAACAGCCTGCGCACCATGCTCTATCTGTTGATGACCGGACCGGAATATCAGTTGAACTAGAGGAGAGATGACCATGAAACGGCTTTCGCGCCGCGCAATGATGAAAGACGGCTTGCTTGCGGTGGGGTCAGGTCTCCTCGCACCAGGGATTTTTGAGGCACTGGCGAGCGCGCCCGCGCATGCCGCCAGCCTGGGAGCCGCGCGAACGATGGTGACGGGCGGGCGCATTCTGGTGGTGGTGCAGATCGCGGGCGGCAACGACGGGCTGCATGCCATCGTTCCGTATACTGATCCCACATATGCCCAGGTGCGGCCAACCCTGGCGCTCGACAAGTCAAAGGTGATGCCGCTGAATGCCAAGATGGGGCTGAACAATGACCTGGGCGCGCTCAAACCCTTGTGGGATGCCGGCCAGATGGCGGTAGTGCAGGGTGTGGGATATCCTAATCCCAACCTGTCGCACTTCCAGTCGATGTACATCTGGCAGACGCTGGATCTGACCGGCGCGCAGGGAACGGCGCAAACCGGCTGGCTGGGAAAATATTTGCAGAGCATCGGGACAACGGTGCAACAGCCTTTCACCGGCGTTTCCGGCGGCGCGCTATTGCCCGAAGCGTTCGAGGCTCCGGGCATTTCGGTGCCGTCCATCAGCAGCGCGCAGGCATTCAGCGTCAAGCCCGACCCGCGGAACCGCGCCGGTGCTGCCCAACGGCGACGGGCATTGCTCGATTTCACGTCATCTTTTACGGGCGACACCGATGCCCAGAATGCCTTTGCCAAGCTCCTCGCCAATACCTCACAGGCGGCGGCCACCGGTTCGGATGAATTCGCCAAAGCTGCTATGGCGTATAAACCGGCGGCATCGGCGAAGTATCCGCAAAACTCGGCTTTCGCCGACAGCATGCAGATTGTGGCGGCGGCCATCACGCAAAACCTGGGCGTGCGCGTGGCCTATGTCACCCTCGGCGGCTTCGACACGCACGCCGACGAAGCCGCCACGCTGGGCATGCTCTATCCCGAATTAGCACAGACCATCGCCGCGTTCTGGCGCGATATGCAGGCGCACGGCATGGCGGAAAACATCATGATGATGACGTGGTCCGAGTTTGGCCGGCGCGTGGCGGAAAACGGCAGCGGCGGCACCGATCACGGCACGGCGGCACCACAGTTCGTCTTCGGCCCCGGCGTGGCGGGTGGCTTGCACGGCAACGATCCAGACCTCACCAACCTGGACTCCAGCGGCAATCTGATCTTCCAGTACGACTTCCGCGCCTATTACGCCACCATCATCCAGAAATGGCTCGGTGCAGATGCCGCGACGGTGCTGGGCAGCAGCTTCCCCATCCTCGATTTCGTGAAATAACGTCTCTTGCGGCGCAAAAGAATCCCGAACAGCCTCATCTCACCTGACGCTTCATGGCGGGTGAGATGAGTTTTTTTTGCTGTACAAGAAGCCTTGCAAGCGCCCGCGAGATAGTTTACCTTTCTTGTAAGATCTTACCCGATGTATTGCGATGCCGGATTCAGTCATCGTTTGCTTACGGAAAGGAGCAGCCGGCATTATGCCCACAACTGGTGAATTGCTCAGCGGCAACGCCATTCCGCTCAGCTATGTCGATCTGGAACGTAACCGCCGCCTCAGATTGGGTCGCCTCATCTGTCTGGCTTCGATGGGGGTGTTGTTGCTGGCGGTCCCGATGCTGCTACTGCGCTATCATTTCACGCCGGACGCGATCCCCGCTGAGTTCAGAATCCTCAATTTCTCGTTCATCGCGCTCGCCTTCGTGTTTTTCGTGGGGTGCTACATTCTCATCCAGCGGCAGCAACTGGGGGTCGCGCTTGTCTCCATCATCCTCACGCCCCTGGTGGCAGCGACCGGCTATCAGGTCATTGCCGTCATTCAATTTGGCATGACCAGCATTGTGACATCCGTTTTTGGCGCGTACCTGATCATGATTGCGTTTGCCGGCATCTTGGGTAATGTGCGACTCATCCTTGTTTCCCTCGCGCTGGCCGTCGGCATCACCCTGGGGCTGTGTTTGCTCTTGCCCCAGCCACACTTTGAACTGGGACACAGCCTGACATTGTGTTTTTCCCTGCTCATCCAGCAGTTCGTGATGGCCTTGATTACCCTGGCGGCCAGCATCACCATTCACCAGACCATCAGCGAACTGAGCACCACACGCGATGCCTATCAACACGCGCTGCAACTCAACGAGGTGAAGGATCAGTTCCTCAACATCGTCAATCATGAGTTGCGCAACACCCTGGCCGCACTGTTACCGAATCTGGAACTCGTGCAAATGAATGCCGCAAGGATGCCGCATGACGATATCGTCGCGGCGGTCATCAAGGCGAATGCCGCCGGGGAAAGCCTGCGCGAGCAACTGGCATCCATCCTCGATATCCGCCAACTTGACCTGAGCGCGACAGATTTTCGCTGGGAAGTGGTGAATGCGCGCAAAGCCATCATGCGCGCGGCGGAACTGGTGGCGCAAGGCGAGGCGGGCAGCAAGCAGCACCCATTGCGCATCGACGCGCCCGCGGACGTGGTGATCTGGGGCGAGCGGGTGCGCTTGCAACAGATCATGTTCAATCTGATCTCGAATGCCGTCAAATATTCGCCTGCCGGCACGCTGATTGAGATCGCCGCAGTGACGCGGCCTGACGGCATGGTGGAAATCACCGTTCGCGATCACGGTCTGGGCATCCCGCCGGATCAGCAGGATCTGCTCTTCAAGAGCTTCAGCCGTCTCGAACGAGATCGCACATCAGCCGTCAAAGGCAGCGGCCTGGGACTATATCTGTGCCGGATATTAGCGCAAGCGATGGGCGGCTCGATCCGCCTGGAAAGCAGCGGAACCCCCGGCGAAGGGACCACCTTTCATCTGCTATTGCCCGCCCCTTCGCTAGAGCAGATAAGCGCCGAAACCGCGCAAGCAAGCCATTGATCAGTGAACAGTGGGATGACAAGCTTGCCAGAAGGCTTGCTCATCCCACACCATTACACGCCCAACTGCGCGCGGATCTCCGCCTCTGGCGCGTTGCGGGCGAAGGCTTCCAGCACCTTTTGCATCTGCGCAATGGTTGCTTGGTTCAGCGAGGCAACCACTTCAGGGGGAACCTCGCTGAACCGCACGCGCCAGAGCATGGTCACAGCCTCTTGCAGCCCTTTGACTTCTCCCTCAGTCTTACCACGCTCAATGAGCTTGACCCCAATGGGACCTTCGGCAATCGCTTCAAAAATTTCGTCCAACGTGACCCTCACTTTCTGCAAAATCGATTGCTCGATCTCGTCGATGTTTTTGTATTTGCGCTTGCTGATGGTAAGCAATGCGCCTAACAGCAGCAAGCGATATTCTTGCGGGACAGTTTGGTACATCCGAACAGCAACTGTTTCCAGATCATCTGGTTCGAAGCCATGCAAATAGGGAGCCAGTACAAGCAACAGGGGATCGACGCTGTGCCAGTCCATCTCGCTGAGGCGGATATCATGGTAGCGACTGACGATGCCAACTGTCGTACCTGCATTGCTTTCATAAACAGGGTCTGGAATAGTGCCGGGAACTGCCCAGATGACAATGGGAATCACCACAATGTCACGTTGGTGCAATTGAAAATAGCGCAACTTCAGCAACGAGACATAATGATAGATACGCAAAGGCATCGTTGCGTCAAGATAATTCTGATATTCTAGCAACAAAATGGCAGTGATGCCATTGACCGTAATGAGATAGGCATTGTCCAGGTCGCGGTCGAAGACAATTTTGATATCGGTTTTCCAGGGGGTCAGCGTGGGGCCAATATCTGGCACGACCAAACGAATTAATGCCAGGAGCACCTCGTCTGGCAGCGCTTTCCAGATGCTGTCATAGGTTGGTTGTGTTGGTTGGCTCATCATGGCCTCCTGCGATGCCTATGCTCCCATCCATTATAGCATATGGCAAGCGATGATCTTTCTTTTATGTTTTTCTCACGTCTCAGCCGCAGATTTTTGATCTTTTCATAATGCCGAATCTCCCATACTTCTTCTTGGGAGATGCCGGGATCATACGCCATCAGGCATCTCAGAAAGAAACGGAGGAGACTGATGGCCAAGATCCTGGTGGTGGAAGATGAACAGTCGTTGGAGCGCATCTTCACGCTGAATCTGGCGCGACGCGGGCACAGCGTCGCCGAAGCGGGTAGTGTCGCTGATGCCGAAGCGCTCATCATGGCGGCGGACCCGCCCTTTGATCTGGTGCTGCTGGATATCAACCTGCCCGACAGACCAGGGTGGGATCTGCTGCGCGACTGGCACGCGCGCGTGCAGCGGCAAAACCGCCCACCGCCGCGCGTCATCATCGTGACAGCGGTGCGCCCCACGCCGGAACGCATCCAGATGTTTGCGCCCGACGCGGTGCTGGTGAAGCCTTTCCCCATTGACGTGTTGCTGCGCTTGATCGACCGCGTGCTGAATGCCACACAGCCGGAAGTGAGCGCGCTGACGGAGGATTTGTATGGCTGATGCCGTGTTTGTTCTGGTCACCATCGCGACCTTCGCAGTGTTTCTGGCGTTTGTCGCAGGCTGCGAGCGGTTGATTCGGAGGCAGAAATGAACTGGGAATATCTCATCACCGGCATCGTCGCTTTGGTGGTGGCGGTCTATCTGGTGGTGGCGCTGCTGCGCCCCGAACAGTTTTAGGCAGGTGAACACACTGTGACCTTTACCTTCAATGGACTGGCGCAGATCGCCGTCTTTTTTCTCATTTTGCTGCTGCTGACCAAACCGGTGGGCCTTTATCTGGTGGCCGTCTTCGAGAAGAAAAACACCTGGTTCGAGCCGGTGTTGCGCCCCGTGGAAAAGGCATTTTATTGGATCAGCGGCGTGAAAGAAGACGAAGAGCAAGACTGGAAAGCCTATACGGTGTCGATGCTCGTCTTCACCGTCGCCGGCCTGCTGCTGCTCTATGCCATCGAGCGCCTGCAAGATAAATTGCCGCTGAACCCCATGCATCAGAGCGCGGTCGATCCAGCGCTGGCGTGGAACACGGCGGTGAGTTTCAGCACCAACACCAACTGGCAAAACTATAGCGGCGAGACGACCATGAGTTATCTGACGCAAATGATGGGTCTCGCCTTCCACAACTTCACCTCGGCTGCCGTCGGCATCGTGCTGGCCGTCGCGGTCATTCGCGGCTTCGTGCGCCGCAGCGGCAAATCGCTGGGTAACTTCTGGGTGGACCTCACCCGTTGCATGCTCTATCTGCTGCTGCCGATCTGCATCGTCGGGGCGCTCTTTTTGGTGTGGCAGGGCGTGCCGGAAACTTTCAACGGCTCAGCGGTCGTGACCTCGCTGGAAGGCTTCAAACAGACCATCGCGCTGGGGCCGGTCGCTTCGCAAGAAGTCATCAAGATGCTGGGCACCAACGGGGGCGGTTTCTTCAACGCCAACTCAGCGCATCCTTTCGAGAATCCCACGAACTTTACCAATCTGGTCGAGATGCTGTGGATCTTCACCTTCGGGGCTGGACTGCTCTATTTCTTTGGCAAAGTCGCCGGCAACACGAAGATAGGCTGGGCGCTCTTTGGCGCGGTGAGCTTCCTCTTCCTGGCCGCCGCCGTGATTTGCTTCGGCGCGGAACAGAACGGGAATCCGTTGCTGAACACGGTGCATGCAACGAAAGACGCGGTGGTGAGCGTCGATCAGACCTATCATGAATACGCGCTGGCGCAGCCGGGCGGCAACATGGAAGGCAAAGAGATGCGCTTCGGCATCGGCTCTTCGACGCTGTTTGCCACCGTCACCACCGATGCCTCGTGCGGTGCCGTCAATAGCTGGCATGACAGTTACACGCCCATCGGCGGCATGATTCCCATGCTCAACATCGCGCTGGGCGAGATTGTCTTTGGCGGCGTGGGTTCCGGCCATTACGGCTTGCTGATGTTCGCCGTGCTGGCGGTCTTCATCGCCGGGCTGATGGTGGGGCGCACGCCGGAATATCTGGGCAAGAAGATCGAGCAGCAAGAAGTGAAGATGGCCTCGCTGGGCCTGTTGATCTTGCCGCTCTCCATCCTGGGTTTCAGCGCGTTCGCCATCGTTTACCCGCATGGCGTGTCGCAGATCTCGAACCCCGGACCGCACGGCCTGTCAGAGATCCTATACGCCTATACGTCGATGACGGGCAACAACGGTTCAGCCTTCGCCGGTCTGAGCGCGAACACGCCGTTTTATAACTGGACGGGGGGATTCGCCATGCTGATCGGGCGCTTCGGCTTCGTCATCCCCATTATGGCGCTGGGCGGCGCGCTGGCGGGCAAGCGGATCGCCCCCGCCGGACCCGGCACGTTGCCCACGACCGGCGTGTTGTTCAGCGCGCTGGTGGTCGGCGTCATCCTCATCGTCGGCGCGCTGACCTTCTTCCCGGCCTACGCGCTGGGGCCAATCGTCGAGCATCTGCTGATGCTGGCCGGCAAAACCTTCTGAGGGGTGCATCCGTGAATCAGTCCATGAATGTGCAGGTTCCACAGGCCGCCCCTCCATCGCAACAGGGGCGCATCGGGCGACGCCAGACGACGGTGCGCCAGCCGCGCCAGAATCTTTCGCTCTTTGAGCCGAAGATTCTGGGGCGCGCGGTCATCGACGCCTTCAAAAAACTGGACCCGCGCGTGCAGGCGCGCAATCCCGTCATGTTTGTGGTCGAGGTTGGCAGCGCCGTCACTACCATTGAGTGGGTGCGCTCGCTCATCGATCCCCATTTGCAGGGACAGCAGGGCTTTGTGCTGGCGGTGACGCTGTGGTTGTGGTTCACTGTTCTGTTCGCCAACTTCGCCGAAGCGATGGCCGAGGGGCGTGGCAAAGCTCAGGCGGATACTTTGCGCCGTGCCCGCACTGAGACGCCGGCCAAACGGCTGGCACCCGGAACCACTGATTACGCGCCGGGGATGCCGTTTGAGTCGGTCGGCGCGCCGCAACTGCGCAAGGGCGATCTGGTGCTGGTGGAAGCGGGCGACGCCATCCCCAGCGACGGCGAGATCGTTGCCGGCGTAGCCTCGGTGGATGAATCAGCCATCACCGGCGAGAGCGCGCCCGTCATCCGCGAAAGCGGCGGCGACCGCTCGGCAGTCACCGGCGGCACCAAAGTGCTGTCGGACTGGATCATCGTGCGCATCACGTCGAATCCCGGCGAGACGTTCCTGGACCGCATGATCGCGCTGGTGGAAGGCGCGAACCGGCAGAAGACGCCGAACGAGATCGCGCTGAATATCTTGCTGGCAGTGCTGACGATCATCTTCCTGCTGGCGGTGGTGACGCTGGAACCGTTCGCCATCTATTCGGGCAACCCGGTCTCCATCACGGCGCTGGTGGCGCTGCTGGTGTGCTTGATCCCCACCACCATCGGTGGGTTGCTCTCGGCCATCGGCATCGCGGGCATGGACCGCCTGGTGCAGCGCAATGTGCTGGCAATGAGCGGGCGCGCGGTGGAAGCCGCCGGCGACGTGGACGTGCTGCTGCTGGACAAAACCGGCACCATCACGCTGGGCAACCGCATGGCCCATGAATTTATCCCAGTGAATGGCACGACAATCGACGAGCTGGCTGAAGCCGCCATGCTCTCATCCATGCCTGACGAGACGCCGGAGGGCCGTTCCATTGTGGTGCTGGCACGCGACACCTATCACCAGAACGAGCCGCACGATAACGGGGCGGTGACCTTCATCCCGTTCAGCGCCACCACGCGCATGAGCGGGGTGGACCTGCCGGGCCGCGAGGTGCGCAAGGGCGCGTCGGATGCCGTGCTGGCCTGGGCGACGGCCCGCAAAGCCTCAACCCCGGCAGACTTGCAGCCGACGGTGGAACGCATTGCCCGCGCTGGCGGCACGCCGCTGGTGGTGGCCGAGACACGGAGCGGCGCGAAACCGCGCATCCTGGGAGTGATTTACCTCAAGGATATCGTCAAAACCGGCATGCGCGAGCGGTTCGACCAGTTGCGCAAGATGGGCATCCGCACGGTGATGATCACCGGCGACAACCCGCTGACAGCCAAAGCCATCGCCGACGAGGCGGGCGTGGATGACTTCCTGGCCCAGGCGACGCCGGAAACCAAGATGAAGCTGATCCGCGAGCAACAGGCCGGCGGTCGGCTGGTGGCGATGACCGGCGATGGCACCAACGACGCTCCCGCGCTGGCACAGGCGGACGTGGGCGTGGCGATGAACACCGGCACTCAGGCCGCCAAAGAAGCGGGCAACATGGTGGATCTTGACTCAAATCCCACCAAGTTGATCGAGATCGTCGAGGTGGGTAAGCAACTGTTGATCACGCGCGGCGCGCTGACGACGTTCAGCATCGCCAACGACGTGGCGAAATATTTCGCCATCATTCCGGCGGTGTTCGTGGCGACATTCCCGCAATTGCAGGCGCTCAACGTGATGCAGTTGCGCACCCCACACAGCGCCATCCTGTCGGCGGTGATCTTCAACGCGCTGATCATCATCGCGCTCATCCCGCTGGCACTGCGCGGCGTGAAATATCGCGCGGTGGGCGCGGGGCGGCTGTTGCGCGACAACCTGCTGATTTACGGTGTCGGCGGCATCATCCTGCCGTTCGTGGGCATCAAGATCATCGACGTGATCCTGGCGGCGCTGCACCTGGCATAAAGGAGAAAAAGACATGGCATCAGTTACAACCGCGCCTGCCGCAGAGGCAGCGCCAGCGCCGGAACCCAGAGCCGAGACGATTTTGCATATGGTGGGGCGGTTCATTCGTCCCGCCATCGCGCTGACCTTCTTGCTGACGGTGGTGGCCGGCATCCTCTATCCGCTGACGATCACGGGGATCGCGCAAGCGATCTTTCCCAGTCAGGCGAATGGTTCGCTGGTATACAAGAACGGCCAGCCCATCGCCTCGTCGCTGATTGGCCAATATTGGACGCAGCCGCAATATTTCCACGGGCGGCCCTCAGCGACCAGCCCCACCCCTTACAACGCCTCGAACTCCGGCGGCTCGAACCTGGGGCCGACCAATTCGGCGCTGCAAGCGGAGATTCAGGCGAACATCGACCAGGTACGCAAGGAAAATCCCGACGTGCCGGATACCACGAAGATCCCCATCGATCTGGTGACATCCTCGGCGTCAGGGCTGGACCCCGACATCTCGGTGGCGGGAGCCTATTATCAGGTGCCGCGGATCGCCAAAGCGCGCGGCATGACGGCGGCGCAGGTCGAAGATATCATCAACGCCCACATTCAGGGGCGCTTCATGGGCATCTTCGGCGAAGATGTGGTAAACGTGCTGGAACTGAACATGGCGCTCGATAAAGCGCAGGGGAAGTAACGAGGGGGGTGCGTCATGGCGGACGACGACCGCCCCAGCCCGGAAGAATTGCTGGATCGCTATCAATTGCGCGATGCGGCCCCAGCCACGTCGCGCGTCGAAAAAGACGCAACCGCCGACGCGGCGGCGCTGCCCCGGCGCGGGCGGCTGCGCATCTATCTGGGCATGGCGGCCGGCGTGGGCAAGACCTACGCCATGCTCAACGAGGGACGGCGGCGCAAGGCGCGCGGCACCGATGTCGTCATTGGCATCGTGGAAACGCATCATCGCCCCCTCACCGAGCAGCAAATCGGCGATCTCGAAATTATCCCGCGCCGCAAAGTGGAATATCGCGGCACCGTCCTGGAAGAGATGGATACCGACGCGATCATTGCGCGGCATCCGCAAGTGGCGCTGGTAGACGAACTGGCGCATACCAACGTGCCCGGCTCCAGGCACCTGAAGCGCTATGAGGATGTCGAGGATCTCTTGAACGCCGGCATCACCGTGATCTCGACGCTCAACATCCAGCATCTCGCGGGACTGAACGACATCATCGAATCGATCACCGGCGTGCGCCAGCGCGAAACGGTGCCCGATAGCGTGCTGGATAACGCCGATGAGATCGAACTGGTGGATATCGCGCCGGAAGCGCTGCGCTCGCGCATGCGGCATGGCAACATCTATCCGCCGGAAAAAGCAGCGGTGGCGCTGGAACGCTATTTCACCATCGGCAACCTGACAGCGCTGCGCGAGCTGGCCCTGCGCCGCACGGCGGAAAAGACCGAAGATCAACTCGAAGCGCTGATGCGCAGCGGGCGCGACGGCGCGTCTCAGTGGGGCGCGGCGGCGACGGAGCGCGTGATGGTGTGCTTCGACAACAAACCGCACGCGAGCAAAGTGGTGCGGGCGGGCTGGCGGCTGGCGCACAGCCTGAAAGCCCCATTGCTGGCCGTCACAGTGGACGTGCCGCGCCATCCCGCCACACCCAACAGCGAGACGGCGCGCCTCGCCGCCGATCTGGGCGCTGAGGTCATCTATGTCACAGATACGGATGTCGCCGCCGCCCTGGCGCGGGTGGCGCGGGAACATCGCGTGACGCAACTGGTCATCGGCCAGCCCACGCGCAGCCCCTGGCAGGAATTCTGGCGACCATCCGTCGTCAATCGGCTGTTGCGCATGCCGCTCGGCATCGCCATTCACGTGGTGCCACACCAGGAAGACAAGGACGGCGAGTGACATGGCGAATCTGCTGATTCTGTGCGTTAGGAAAGGCTGGATTCAGAGGGCGCAGGGTCGGCATAATCACCAGGCTGCTCTGCTTGCGCCCCGCTGCCGGCGGCAATGGAGCGAAACTGATAGGCACGGCCTTTCCACACGACGCCTGGACCAAACAGCACCTGATACGCGGAAAAGGCCGTGCAGGCGATGACCGCCAGCATGGTTGCGCCGAAAAAGATCGCCATCACGCGCGAATGATGGAAATGGTGCGCCAGCAACAGCTGCGAAAGCGCGATGCAGAGCACCTGCGCAAGCGGCAGAGCGAACAGCGCAACGCTGAAGTGATGGCTGATGATGCTGGCGAGCAACACGGCGTAGGGCGCGACGAAGAAAGCGAGCACTCCCACTGCGCCGACCGCCAGCGCAAACAACGAATAGTTGATGGCGGTGAAGGTGCTCTTCGCCAGGCCGCGCCAGGCTTCGGCGGATGAATGATAGAAGCGGATGCGCATCAGACCGGCCCCATCAATCCACAGCACGCGCCCGCCGTGCTGTTTCACCAGGCGGCTGAGTTGCAGATCTTCCACGATGTCTGAACGCACCACCGCGTGACCGCCGATGCGCTGATAGATCTCGCGCCGGAAGAGGAGAAACGGTCCCAGCGCGCCGGCCACCAGCGGCCAGCGACTGCGCGTGACCAGACCAAGCGGCATGAGCGAGCCGAAAACCCAGGGGATGATGGGCAGCAGCAGCGCCTCGCCAACGCTGCCCATCAGGATGCGCGGCAGCATCGTCAGCAGATCGGCACCGTGCCATTGCGCGGCACGCATGGCGACGGTGAGGCATTCCGGCGCATGCACCGTGTCGGCATCCACAAAGAGCAGCCACTCGCCGCGCGCTGCCTGCGCCAATTGGACGCACGCGAACGCCTTGCCGTGCCATCCTTCGGGCAAGGGTTGCCCGCGCAGCAGGCGCACGGAGGGGTATTTCCCGGCCAGCGATGCGACGATGGCAGCGGTATCATCTTCGCTGTTGTCGTCCAACACCAGAATCTCGAAGTGAGGATAGTTCTGTTGGGCAAGCGATTCCACACATGCGGCAATCGAGCGCGCCTCGTTGCGAGCGGGGACAAGGATGGAGACAAACGGGGTGGATTCAGGCGTGGAGCCGCGCAAGGATTGCCTCAACCAGCGCAAGTTGCTGATGGTGTTCGCCAGCAACGCCGCCAGCGCGACGGTCACGATGATTTGAAAAAGCAGCATGTTGGTCCCAGCTCAAGCTGATGAGTAAAACAACAGGGCAGATCGCCTTCGACGACCCCTCGACGTGAGACATCGCTGGTCATGAGGCAGGTCCTCCAGAAGGATGAAGGGATTGGCGCTGGTTGAGGGTGCGCAGTTGGCCGCACGCCGCTGCGATGTCATCACCCCGTTCGGCGCGCACGCTGTTGCTGACGCCCGCCTGGCGCAACGTCTCGCGGAACGCGCGGATGACTTCGCCGCTGGGCGGCCTGTAACCGGCAGCCGTCACATTGACCGGGATGAGGTTGACGTGCGCCAGCGGGCCAAAGGGCGCGAGACGCCGGCCTAATTCCTGAGCGTGGGGGATTTGGTCGTTCACGCCGGAAAGCAGCACATATTCAAAGGTCACTTGCCGTCCCGTCCGGCGGGCGAAATCCAAACATGTGGCCAGCAGTTCATCCAGGTGCCACTTGCGGGCGACAGGCATGGTCTGAGCGCGCATCTCGTTATTCGGCGCATGCAGCGAGATCGCCAGATTCACCTGCAACGCTTCTCCCGCCAGCCGTTGAATGGCCGGCACCAGTCCCACCGTCGAGACGGTCATGTGCCGCGCGCCCAGGTTGAAGCCTTCGGGCGCGTTCAGCAAGCGCAGGGCTTGCAAGGTGTTATCGTAATTATGCAGCGGCTCGCCCATGCCCATCAGCACGACGTTCGTGACGCGATCCAGCGCGCCGCTGTGCTGAGATCCGGCGGCGTTGGGAACGACGGGCCATGACCAGGGATGAGCGCGTAGCAGGCGAGCGAAGTGCAACACCTGCGCCACAATCTCGCCGGGCCGCAGGTGGCGCGCGAACCCCATCTGCCCCGTCGCGCAAAAGGTGCAACCATAGGCGCAGCCGGCCTGGGTGGAAACGCACACCGTCGCCCGCGCCCTGGGTGATTCGGGGTTCGGCGGATAGAGCATCAGCACCGTTTCAATCTGCGCGCCGTCGCTCAGTTCCAGCAGCAGCTTGATGGTGCGCTGGTCGCGGGAATGCAACTCGCGCGCGACGCTGGGGGCCACCAACGGCAATTCCTCAGCCAGCCGGGCGCGCAACGCTTTGGGCAACGTGGTGATCTGCTCGTATTCCGTCACCAGATCGCGATAGATCGCCTGAAAGATCTGCTTGGCACGAAACGTCGCCTCGCCGTGTTTTTTCATCCAGGCGACGAGGTCAGCATAGGTGAGATCTAAGATTGTAGCTGGTTGCTCAATAGCGATTGCCATACGATATTCCGGTTTCATGACGGCAAGACGGCCCCAATCAGGGCCATTTGGCCGCGCGCCACATCGGCGGCGGCAGCGGCGCGTTTACCCGGTAATTGTACCACATCCAGCGCCAGCGCCGAGCGGTCGCCACAAACCACCGCCAGCCGTTGCGCCGCGCCGCGCCCCCACGTCACCACCGTTCCCGGCACAGCGTCATGCGCAAGCTCCAGCGGAGGCTGGTCGGCGTCGCTCAACACGTGCGCGGCGATGATCTTGAACGGCTGGCCGCGCCAGGTGGTCTGCGTTCCCGGCCAGGGAGTATAAGCCCGCACCCGGCGCTCGATCTCCGTCGCGCTCAGATGCCAGTCGATGATGCCGTCTTCCTTGCGGATCAGCCGCGTCATGGTGGCTTGCGTTTCATCCTGGGGAATGGGGGTGAGCGCGCCTGCAACCCATTGCGGCAGGGTGCGCGCCAGCAGATCGGCTCCTTGCGCGGCCAATTTAGCGGTGAGCGTGGCAGTGGTGTCATCCGGCGCGATGGGCACGGCTTCCTGGGCAATGATCGCGCCGGTATCCAGCCCTTCGTTCATGAGCATGATGGTGTTGCCGGTCTCGGCATCGCCGTGGAGGATGGCAGCGGTGATGGGCGACGCGCCGCGATATTTCGGCAGCAGCGAGGCATGCACGTTCAGGCAGCCGCGTGGTGGCAGCGCCAGTACGGCGGGTGGCAAGATCTGCCCGAAGGCGGCCACGACGATGACATCCGGCGCGAGATCGGCCAAAAGCTGCTGGGCAGAAGCCTTGCGTAGCGATCCCGGTTGCCACACAGGCAAACCAAGTTCCTGCGCGGCTGACTTCACGGGCGGCGGCATCAGCGCGTTGCCGCGCCCGGCGGGTTTATCCAGCCGGGTAACGACGCCCACCATTTCGCATTCGGGCAGCGCCGCCAGCGCCCGCAAGCTCGGCACCGCGAATTCCGGCGTTCCCATGAATAGCACGCGCATGGGCATCATCCCACTTCCCCATAGCCGTCGCCCTGGATGGCGAGACGGGCGGTGGGAATCCAGCCGGCGAGGTCGGTGACGAGCAGTCCGGCGCGGATGCCGCCCAGCGCCTCACAGGCGAGGCGACCGGCGGTGCTGTGCAAAGCTGCGCCGGCAACGGCGGCGTCTTCGGGGGACATGCCCTGCCCTAACAGGCTGACGATGATGCCGCTGAGCACATCACCCATGCCGGCGGTCGCCATCGCGGGATTCGGCGCGAAGTTGAGCCAGGGGAAATCGTGATGCACCCCATCGGGCGCAACGATGGTGGTGATGGCTCCTTTGAGCAAGATCACATGTCCCCAGGTCGCCGCCAGATCGCGCAGTGTCGCCAGGCGCTCCAATCCGCTGCCGGCCAGGTGCGCGTCGCGGCCCATCAGGCGCGCCATTTCGCCGGGGTGGGGCGTCAGCACGGTGCGCGGCGGGGGAATCTGCCACCAGCGCTCTTCCTGGCTGAGCATATTCAATCCGTCGGCGTCGAGGATGAGTTTGGGGCGCTGCTCATCCGGCAGATCGCGCAGGCCGCGCAGCACGTCGAGGTACCATGCTTTGGTGGCAGGTTCCTGACCCAGACCGGGGCCGATGAGCAGGGCGTTCTGGCCCTTCGCGGCATCGAGGATGGTTTGCGCGGTGGGCGGCGCGTCTTCGGGCAAGAGGGCATAGACGACTTCGGGCAGCGCGCTCGCATAGGCGCGGGACCGCGAGGGCGTGGCAGCCAGCGTCACCAGTCCCGCGCCGCTGAGCACCGCGCCGCTTGACGCCATGAGCGCCGCGCCGGGGAAACGGGCAGAGCCGGCGACAATGAGCACTTTGCCGAAGGTGCCTTTGTTGCTGTTGGGTGGCCGTTTCGGCAAGAGCGCTCGCACGGCGTCCGGCGTCACCATCTCTGCCACGCCGTCGAAATGCATCTCAGGCGGCAGGCCGATGCCCCCAACGCGCAGCTCGCCCAGGTATGCCGCAGCGGGATACCAGAAGAGGCCGATCTTGGGCGCGCCGAGCGTGACGGTGAGATCCGCCGCCAGGGTGCCAACACTGACTTCGCCGGTGTCGGCATTCACGCCGGAAGGCAGATCGACAGCGATGATCTTGGGCGCGTCGCCGCGTCGCAAGCGGGCATCGCGCACCCGGCGATTCAGCGCCTGCATCTCGTCGCTCAGAGGGCGCGAGACACCGATGCCCAGCAAGGCGTCAACCACCACATCGGTTTGGTCCAGCAGGCGGCTGAGCGCGTCGGGGTCATTCCAATCAGCTATGCCGGCGGTGCTGTTGCCGGGTTCCAATTTGCGCGTCCGCCAGTCATAAAAGGCCACTTCCGCGCCATCATTCACCAGATGGCCGGCCATCACGCGGCCATCGCCACCGTTGTTGCCCGGCCCCACCAGCACCAGGAAGCGCCGGCCCGCGATGTCGCCGCCCAGCCACTCGCGGGCGATCTCCGCCGCGCTGCGCCCGGCAACGGCCATGAGTGCCGACCCGTCCAATCCATACCGCTGTTCGGCTTCCGCTTCAATGCCGCGCATTTGCGCAACCGTGACCACCCGCATCGCTGACCGCTCCTTCTTAGGCTGATATCATGCACGCACCAGCATCATATCATGCACAACGAAGGGCATTTGCAGCCAATGAAGGCCCTAGCCCTTCATCAGGGTATAATACACCGCGCCGAAGACAACGGCCAGAGCGAGCGCCGCCAGCAGCAGCACGGTGATGCGCCGCCAACTGGGGCCGGTCGGATACATCGGTTTCACAGGGTCATCTTCCCCCAATCGAATGGATGTGTTTGATGGGGGGCATGCTAGCATACCCATAAAGGATTGGCAAATCTCCGGAAGAACGATATGCCAGGTGGGCTAGGCACATGGCATTCCGTACCATTCGCCGTCACGACGCCGGAAAATTCAGGATCTCCACCGGCTCGATGTCGTCGGCGGGAGTGAAACCGAAAATGCGTGCGTAGAAGGAGAACTCGCCCTCGATGGCGCGCTTGATGTTGGCTTGTTTGCGAAAGCCATGCTGCTCGCCCTCGAAGGTGAGATACGCGACGGGAATGCCTTTCGCTTTCAACGCGTTCACCATCATCTCGGATTGGTTGGGTGGCACAACCATATCTTCCAATCCCTGGAAAAAGATGATAGGGCAAGACAACTGGTGCGCGAAGTGAATGGGCGACCGTTCGATGTAGCGTTCCGGCTGCGTTTCTCGCGGGCCGATCAAGATCTCCAGCCCATGCGCCTCGAATTTATGCGAATCCTGGCTGAGCGCGTTGAGGTCGCTGATGCCGTAGTGGCTGGCCCCCGCTTTGAAGACCGTGTGGAAGGTCAGCGCGCACAGCGTGGTATAACCGCCCGCGCTGCCACCGGTGATCAGCAGCCGCTCGCCATCCACCAGCCTTTGCGCCGCCAGATATTGCGCCCCGGCGATGCAGTCTTGCACGTCCACAATGCCCCAGTTGCCGTTGAGCCGCTGGCGATAAGCGCGACCGTAACCGGAGCTGCCGCCGTAATTCACATCCAGCACGGCGATGCCCCGGCTCGTCCAATATTGAATCTCTGGATGAAGCATGTCGTTGGTCGCGCTCACCGGCCCACCGTGACTCATCACCAGCAGGGGCGGCTTCTCGCCTTCCGGCGCGACGAAATCCTGATTCTGCGGCGGATAGAAGAAGCCATGCGCCGTGCAACCATGCATGGTGGGGAACTCGATCATCCGCGAGCGCGCGATGTAACCTGGCTCGATCTGCTCGTTGCTGGTCCGCTGGATGATTGCCCTCTTACCGGTGGCGAGATCAAGCCGCGCCAGTGAAAGATATTCGGTGGGTGAGCCAGCCGCCAGCCAAACCGCTTCGCCCGCGACCTGCACCCGCTCGATATAGGTATATGGCGTTGCGATGGGCGTGAAGGCCCGCGTCGTTGTCTCAAGTTGCGCCAGATGCCAGCGACCGCCCTGCCCATACGCGCAGATGATGCGCGTGTCATCGGCAAAATCATAGAGCGCCTGGCCAAAGATCCACTGTGGCACGCCGAATTCCGCCTCCATCGGGTGCAGGGGTTCGATCTTCCCGTCGCGCCGGCGATAGAGATTCCACCAGCCGGAGCGATCCGAGACGAAGTGCAGCGTGCCACCCGGCGACCATCCCGGCTGAAAGATCGATTCTTCCCTGCCGCCGGCCACCAGCACTGATTCGGTCACGTTCCCGGTGGCATCCAGCGCGCCAACCCACAGTTCCGTGCCGTCCCAGGGCATGTTGGGATGATTCCACGTCAGCCATGCCAGCTGCTTGCCGTCGGGACTCAGGCGCGGGGACGCATAGAAATGGTTGCCGCGCGCCAGCGGTTGCGCGATGCCTGCTGTTGCACCGCTCAGCGGAATGCGCACCAGCAGATTTTCGGCTTCCGCCTCCTCGTTGGTGTGGTCCTCGCAGACGCAGATCAGGCTGTTGCGGGCGCGATCCAGCACCAGATCGGCGTAGCGCAAAGCGTTTGCCGGCGTCAGTGGCAGCGGTTCAGCCTCGCCCG
>JAJPKG010000311.1 GCA_021323815.1 Pseudomonadota bacterium | reverse complement strand
GCGCGCCGAGGTCAGCGATGTGGCGAACGCGATCGTCGATGGTACGGACGCGGTGATGCTCAGCGGCGAAACAGCAGTGGGGCGATTCCCGGTGGAAACCGTGCGGATGATGGCGCGCATCGCTGCCGAAACAGAAGCCAGCGGCAAAACGGCGCATCCCGTCGCGGAAGAAGCTGTCACATCCGCCCAGGCCATCAGCGAGGCGGCGCGCACCCTGGCGGATGAAGCCCACGTGCGCTATATCGTCGTCTTCACGCGCAGCGGCGCGTCGGCCCATCTCATCTCCAAAGAGCGCCCCAGCGTCCCCATCATCGCCTTCACCCCCGAAGAAGTTGTCGCGCGGCGTTTGGGGCTATGGTGGGGTGTGACCCCGCAGATCGCGAACCTGATGGAAACGACCGAAGCCCTCATCACCTGGGTGGATCTGCAATTGCAGGTGCAGGGCCTGGCGCGGCGCGGCGACACCATCGTTATCTTGGGCGGCATGCCGGTTGCCCGCAAAGCCAAAACCAACTTCATCAAGCTGCACCGCATCGGCGATGCGTGAATCCCTCACATCGGCCCCGCTGATGCTGAAGAATCTTTGACACGCCGGCCCCGCGTTGGGTATAGTGGAAGGCAAAATGACCGGTTTGTTGGAGGCCGCTGATGAAGCATGTGCACCCCTGGGCCATCGGCCTGTTCGCGCTGATTGCCTTGCTGGTGAGCGCGTGCAGCGGCAACGGCGGCAGCGGCACCACCAACAATGGGCCGATCGCGCTGAAGTTCTGGTATACCCAGAGCGGATCCCAGGCCGTACCGATCCTGAAAATTGTCAGCGACTTCAACGCATCGCACCCCACCATCCACGTTTCCGCACAGGCCGTGGATGTGGGCAGCATCCACGATCAATTCGCCGCCGCCGCGAAATCGGGCGTCAATGCGCCCGACGTGGTGCGCATTGACGATGCCTGGATCGCTGAATTCGCCAGCGCCAATTATTTGCTGGACCTCACCAGCCGCGCGCAAAACACACAGGATTTTGTGCCGGCGGCGCTGGCAAGCGTGACCTATCAGGGCAAGGTTTGGGCGCTGCCCGACACGGTTGAGTTTCCCGTGATGTATTACAATCAGGCGCTCCTCAATGGCGCGGGCCTCAGCCAGCCGCCGGCCAGCATGGACGATCTGGCGACGGACGCGGCGAAACTGAGCCAGGGCAACGCCGGGCAATATGGCTTTGCCACCGAGGGGACCACGCTGTTCGTCACGCCCTTTTTGCTGGCGGACGGCGGCGATCTGGTGGGCAGCGACGGCAAGACGATTCTGGTCAACAGCAGCCAATCCGTCAGCGGCTTCAACCGGCTGGTGACGATGATCAAGGCCGGCTCTGTGCTGCCGTTCAATCCGCAGAGCGCCTTTTCCGACGCGGAAAGCAATTTCGAGTCGGGCAAAGTGGCCATCATTTTCGACGGTTCGTGGGAAGCGAGCACGTTACTGCAAGGCGCGGCGTTTCAGGGAGCCAACCAGAACAATTTCGGCATCGCGCCCATCCCGCAGGGAACGGGGGGCGACATCCCGCGCTCGCTGGCCGGCGGCGCAAGCTATGCCGTTTATCGTGGCTCGTCAAACCCCGATGCCGCTGTGACGTTCGTGAATTATCTGGATGCGGCGGAACAGCAGAGCGCGGTCGCGCAGGCAAACGGCACGCTGCCTGCGCGCCAGGCGGCCTATACCCAGGCTGTTTTGCAGAATGCCACCATTCAAAGCTTGCATGGCATGCTCAACACGGCGAAGGCGCGTCCGGTTCTCAAGTCCACCACGCAGCTTTTCTCCACATTTGACAGCGACATCCAGGGCGCGCTGACCGGCAACGATTCGGCGCAAGACGCCCTCAACCAAGTGGCGCAAGACTGGCAGCCGTTGCTCGCCAACGGGTAAGGGGTGGGGGATTGAGCATCTAGCCAATCCCCAGCGCATCAGCGTAATCGGCGAGGAAGTTGGTATAGGTATCGCCGGCGAGATAGTGCGGATTGTCCAGCAGCACCTTGAAGAAGGGGATGGTGGTGGTCATGCCGCCAATGATATATTCATCCAGCGCGCGTTTGGCGCGGGCGATGGCCATCTCGCGGGTGGGTGCCCACACGCACAGCTTAGAGATCAGCGAGTCGTAGTGCGGCGGGATGCTGTAGCCGCTGTAGAGATGCGAGTCCACGCGCACTCCGGGGCCGCCGGGGGGCAAATATTCCTCGACATCGCCGGTGACGGGGCGGAAATCGTGCTCGGCATCTTCGGCGCAGATGCGCATTTCCAGCGCATGGCCCTCGATGACGATATCGTCCTGGCGCAGTTCCAGCGGTTCGCCCGCCGCCACCAGCAGTTGCTGACGCACCAGATCCACGCCGGTGATCAGTTCGGTGATGGGATGTTCCACTTGCAAGCGCGTATTCATCTCCATGAAATAATAGCGCCCCTGGTCGTCCAGCAGAAATTCCATCGTGCCCGCGCCGCGATAACCGATGCTCAGCGCCGTCTTGACCGCCTTTGAGCCGATCTCGGCGCGCAACGCGGGCGAAAGCACGGTGCTGGGCGCTTCTTCCAGCACTTTTTGCCGGCGGCGTTGCAGCGAGCAGTTGCGCTCGCCCAAGTGAATGCCATTGCCATGCGCGTCGCAGAGAATCTGGATCTCGATATGCCGGGCACGGGGCAGGTAGCGTTCTAGATAGATGCCGTCATCGTTGAAAGCGTCGCGCACCTCGCTCTGCGCTGTGGTGTAAAGATGCGTGAATTCGCTGCGCGACTGCACCGGGCGAATGCCGCGCCCGCCACCGCCCGCGACGGCTTTGAGGATCATCGGGAAGCCGATCTCATCGAAGTAGCGTTCCGCCTCGCGCACGGTATGCGTCACAGGCGTGCCCGGCAACACCGGCAGCCCTGTTTCGATGGCAACTTTGCGCGCCTGCACTTTGTCGCCCATTTCCGTGATCGCGCTGGATGGCGGGCCGATGAAGACGATGTTGCACGCCTCACAGATCTCGGCGAAACCGGCGTTTTCCGAGAGGAAACCATAGCCGGGATGAATGGCCTAGCAGCCGGTGATCATGGCCGCGCTGATGATGTTGGGGATGTTGAGATAACTTTTGGAACTCTGGCCGGGGCCAATGCAGACAGCATCATCCGCCATCCGCACCGGCAGCGAATCGCGGTCGGCTTCGGAATGTGCCACCACCGCCTCAATGCCCATCTCATGACATGCCCGAATGACTCGCAACGCGATTTCGCCGCGATTGGCGATCAAGATTCTGCGAAACATACCCACAACGCGCTCCCCGCTGATGTCAGTGTGTGGCCGATGCCACGCCGCCCGTAGTATAGCATATCCCTGGCTTGGATGCACGCCGCACAGGAGCGCGAGCGAAAATTGCCCCTTGACGCCGGGGCACAGATCGGCTATACTGTAAGGTGTCACGGGGTGTGGCGCAGCCTGGTAGCGCACCAGTATGGGGTACTGGTGGTCGGAGGTTCAAATCCTCTCACCCCGACCAAACGAGAAAATGGCTCTGGGACTCAGTTTCCAGAGCCTTCTTGTTTTCCCGAAACGCCTATTTTCCCCTCTAAAATCGCTGATACTGGTGGTCGGAAAAATCGTACAACGTCTCTCTCCGACCACCAGTGCAACCCACAAACCCTCATGAATCCATGCCCGACCACCAGTATTGGCCTCAGACACTCTTTTTACGCTTGCTGTGACCTCCCTTCCTACCAGCACTCTTGACCACGCGCCACCGCTCTACAGGCGAATATTTCGCATGCTCAACGCGTGCTTCTCGGCTCTGAAAGTCTTTCAGATAGACCTCAGTGATGTACATCCCCGCGTGGCCGAGAACACGCGACAGCTTAAAAACCTCGCCACCGTTCTCCAGCCAGGCCCGCGCAAAAGTGTGGCGGAAGGTGTGGGGCGACATGCGCGTACCCTCGATGCCCGCCCGCTGACCGATTTTCTTCAACTCATGCCACGCGCTGTTAGGGTTCATCGGCATGCCATAGCGACCAACAAACACCCGTTGCTCTTTCTCATCATGCGCCCGGCGGAACTGGTGGATATATTTCCAAAGCGCCCGCGCAGCCGTCGGCGCTATGCCAACCTCGCGCTCTTTCGACCCTTTACCGAAAACGGTCAGGTAATCCTCATGCACGTTGTCGAGCGTCAGCCCACACAACTCACTGACACGTATGCCAGTATCCAGCAGCACCAGCAGCATGGTGTAATCCCTGAAACCAATCGGCGTTGAGAGGTCACATGCATCAATCATTGCCGCCACCTGCTCAGGGGCAAAGGTGGTGATGACGTAATGAGGAATCCTGATGCGCGGCAGCCGCTTTGTGGGGTCGGGTTGCCCGGCGAGCAGCCCCTCAGCCATGCACCAGGCGAAGAAAGCACGCACAATGGTAACATAGCCTTTAATCGTCATCGGCGACAGTGGTTTATCCTTCGTCGGCTTTTGTGGATTCAACTCATCTGCTTTCAGCCCTTGCAGATGCACCACGAACGACCGCACGATGTTGGCCGTCACCGCTTCGAGTGTCGTTACCCCCTGGCCCTCGCACCACTTCACAAAATAGCCCAGGCGTTGACGTTTCAAGTCAAGATTCCTGGGCGACTGGCGCTCTATCTCGCCATCCATCATGTAGCCTTGCATGGCCTCTTTCAGCAGCATCAATCGCTCCCTCTTTCACTATGCCGCCACCCGCTGTTGTTTGAGCAGCTTTTCCAGCTTTTGCGCTTTGAGCTCCATCACTTCTGTGAAGCTCGCCGCCTTGCGCTTTTTCAGATAGGCTTGCATCTGGTCATAGGCCCACGACAGGAAGCCCCCGCCATCATCCTGCACTTCATCCAGGGGCAGCCCGACCAGCGCGGCCTCATCTTCTTCTGTCGCCTGGTCGGCTTGTGCCACTTCATAGAGCCACACAGCCCGCATCGCCCAGCTCGTCGCATAGCCCACGAAGCCTGCCTTTGACCGCTCGGTATCCAATTCCACTTTCTTACGGCGCGCTAAAGGAGTTGCTTCATCAGCCCCGAATCCCGCTTGCACCAGTTCCCATACTTCCGAGGTTGCCCACCGGCTTTGGTTGGTGTCCGCATCCGGCACCGTATGCCGTAGCCATTTTTGCGTGCTGTAGGCCCACATCTCGGATAATTGGTCGAGCATGTCATAGGGACATTCAATCCCCATCTCATGCAAGCATTCGCGTTTATAGCGGAACTCTACGCGCGTGATGGTGGACTCACCATCCCACCCATTGGCTTTCCAGACCTCATAGAACCACTGCTTGCCATGTGACTTGACCTCTAAGGTTTTGTCGTAGATATCGCAGCTATGCGGCGCACCCTGGCTGAACTTGATTTCGGTACAGCGCCGCCCGGTGAAGCGCACAATGGGACTCTCATCCTCGGCTGCCACCCGCGCCGCCTTTGCCCGCCCCTGTGAGACAAAGCGCCTCACATCGTCCAGCGACAGCGCCCACCCGGCGATGTCCATACACAAATGCACTTCACTCACCTGCAAGGCGAATCCCTCGCCAAACAATACCACCAGGAAGCGATAAACCGCCGCCAGTGCCTCGCCGGTCCCCAATTCGTGCAACAACAGCGACGAGAAGCGCACCTTTGCTATAATGCCGTTCAATCTGCCCTTGCTCACATCCAGATGGAGATAACTATCCCCACAGGTGAGAATCCAGCGCCAGTTTTTCGCCCCATGCGGCTTGATGAAGATAGTATGACCGCGAAATTGCCACGCTGTCACCACGTCTGATTCAATCTCTTTCGCCGCCTCTTGCAGCGAATCCAACTGAGCCGCCATCCCATCCGGCAGCTTGCCCTTGACGTTGACAATCAAGGTGTCAATGTGTTTATTCACCACCTGATAGCTCATAGTGATATTCCCCCTCATGGTAAGTTAGGGAGTGCGTGATACTGTCTCCGCACTCCCTCAACGCCAGGTCTACACCTGACGGTGTGTTGTGGTCTATTTGGTCTACTGGTTTGGCTCGCCCCGCCTTGACGCTGTGAGATAGCACGCATTCCCTCCCCGTCAAGGGCTGCGGCGTCAGTGCCTTGCCCTTGACGGGTCCCCTTCCTGCGTGCTGTGTATTGGGCGTCAACGCGGGGCCGTCCAAAGCTCAAAAACATGGGGAAGGTGAGGGAAGCGTCTAGAACATGTGTTCATTGCTTAGCAGAGCGGCACGCCCGCTCCAATGCCTTGTTCGCTCGTAAGCGCGCCTTCTCCTCATCCGTCATGCGCCGTGAAGGTAACGCCGCATTGGTGGTGAGGCTGACGACGACCTTCGCTACGGGTCGCCGCCGAGGGGAAGCAAAGGGACCGAGGACACATCCTCACCGCCTTCCAGGGCGCTCAACAATCGCTCTTGCTGTGCGGCCTGGTCCGGAGTGGAGAGGACTTGCCGCGCCTTCACCACGTTGCGCCCGCCCTTGCGGATGAGGTCACGATAATAGTTGTCGCTCTCAGCCACCATCTCGGCGTGCAACTCGTCATCCTTCTCCGCCGCTTGTTCCGCTGCACTCTTCTTGCGCTCGCCGACCACTGCCGCCAGGAAGAGGATGAGCGAATACATCACCGCATGGAAGTAATACTTGAAAGGTTTGGGGAACTCCGGTATCCCCGACAAATGCAAATCCGGCCAAATCGCCGCATTCAAGAGCGCCAGGGAGTAAATATTGTAGAGGGAGATGACCACCAGCGTCATGATGTGGCCGGGGATCTCCCACTTGGGCAGCCCCGCCCGCACCGCCTTGGGTCGCCCCAGCAACTCTTTCAACTGGCGCACGATGTGCAGTTCAAACAACGAGAACGCGGTCATCGACAGGAAGGCGGAGAACACTAGATAGCGCACCCGCCAATCACTGTTGGGCAGTAGCACGCCAGCGGAGTTGTAAAACAACTGTGCCAGGGCGGTATTCAACACCAGAGCCGTGATGATGACGTTCAAGCGATTGAACGTGAAGCGCTTGCCTAAACCCGTGAAGGGATGGCAACCACGCCGGGTGTGTGGTGCTTTGGGCATTAGTGTTGCTCTCCTTTTACGGCCAGGATGAGGTCACGCACCAAGACGAGAGCTTGGCCGGGAGTGCCACACGGCACCGTGTAATAGCCGCCCTGGATGATGCCCTGGTAGGTGCCATCATCCAGCGGGAGAATGATGAAACCCACACCCTGATACGAGAAGGGCCAGACCGGCACGGTCTGAGTGAAGGATGTGGTAGAATCCATGATATCTAGTCTCCTTTGTCGTGTTTGGTTTGGGGCTGGATGCTGAGGTCAGAAAATGCCACTTTCCTGACCTCATTGTTGTGTCGCCTACTTCTTGCCCATCTGCGCCTGAGCGAGTTTGGACTGAATCGGCTCCCCGCCATTGAGGGGCAAAATCAACCCGCCATTGATGTTCAGGTACGCCTTGCCGTTGGAGGTAGACAGCGACACCCGGCGAATCTGAATGACGACCTCGGTATGGGTGATGGCCGCCAACTGCTGGTCCGTGAGGGCCGCATCGCCGAGCAGGTCAATCCAATAGCTGATGACATCGTTGATGGCTTCTTCCCCGATGTCGAGAACGCGAATGCGTGTCTTCTCCAGCTTGGTGCCGGTTTTGGTGGTAATCGTTGTTGTCTTGCCGCCCAAGACTTTGCCGGTGAGTTGCATGGTGTGATGCTCCTTTGCTGTGTGAATCTTCTGACTCCCTCTGAGCCAGGGACGAGCGGCCAGGAGTCGAACCTGACAGCGTGATACCAATCCGCCCGCAACAAAAAACGCCTCGGTCAGAAGACCAAGACATCGCACAGTTCCTACAAATACTCGCGCGAGTGTCGCGTTCAGAATTTTGCGAAGGCTCAGCATGTGAGAACCGAAATGCTTTTCGCGTACTACTAAATAAAGAGGAAATTACCTCATGCGCAAACGAAAGTTTCCTGCTGATTGGGCAGATTGGGTTACAGTGGTGGGTATTAGCTTGTTTGTTGTCCTCTGCATCGCTTTATGGATTGGGTTTCAGTTCTCCTTTCGCCCCAAGGGCTTCTTTCACTAACTGGCTCGCCCGCAACAAAAAACGCCTCGGTCGAATGACCGAAGCGTTTAGCAAGGAAATGCGTGCTAGCGATACTCAGGCGCATCCACCCGCCAGGGCAAACGCGCTTTGCTGGAATGGTGCGCAACAAAGCCGACCGGTAGGATAGCCGGAGCGACTACCTGATACAACCGGCATGCCTCGATGAAATGGGCGAAAACCGAGTGTTTGACGATATCCGCCCGATAGTCCAGTTTCTCATCACAGATGGCGCATTGCCAGTCGGTGCGGTGAGGCCGTATCCACTTGAACACGGCTCCCACAATCAGCCGATGATATACCACATCGAAGACGCGCGGGTGCCGAGGATAGGGGAGCAAGAACGCGTGTTGCCCCTTGCCTACTTCTATCGCCACCGCATCCGCCGGCAGCACCGAAATCACCCGCATGCTATCCTCCCCTGTCTGAGATGGATATCGCTGCCCTGAGCCGTTCGTTCCAGTGAACGGACTTGCTGAAGGAGACTGCCTGACTGGCCGAAGCTCATCAAAAAGTTTCAGGCGGAACCTTGCGATTCCCTCCCCTTCTCAAGGCTATTCGGTTGTTCATGTTCTATCTGTATTATACTCCAATCAGTTCCGAATCGTCAAGCTCAAAACGGAAATATTTAGAAGATGTTCGGGTATATCCTGGACATTTTGCAAAAATGAGTAGTATAATTCTCCTAGCAGATACTCTTTGTCAAGGAGATTCAGATACATGCCGACACGAGCATACCTGACCAAAAGCGAAGCGGTCAACGAAGTATCAGAGGCAACCGGCTATGGAAAGTTCGTGATTGAAAAGAAAATCAACGAACTCATCGGTGCCGGGAGAATCCAGTTCATTGATGACCCCGGCGACAGTCGCCGGAAGCTGCTTAGCAGAGAGCATGTACAGGTAATCATTGATTCTCTGACCCTTAAGTAAGGCTAGAAATGAAATCACAATACCAAGAGCGTAGCAAACAAGCTACGCTCTTTTAATTGATGATGGAAGCCGATTCACTGCTCTTCGGAAGGTGGGTCTAAAGTAATAGATGTTATCGTTACCCTACTCACGCTGGTTAGAGGGATATTAAGGTGCCTACGCAATGCATTAGCTGCGGCTTCGATTGAAAGCAACCCTGCGGCTACGAAACCAGCGGATGAGGCTCCCTGAGCATATGCAGGAATATGTTCTGTATCGTTGTGCGCAGCTTCGATGAAACTCGCGCAATTATCGGTTCCTATCCACGCTTTAAGGGTGGCCTCCATCGCAATGATCTGCTGGATGATGGAATCCATATCCTATTCCTCCCCTTGTTGAGTAAGGTGAGAACTTACACTACGCGGAACGCACTATACAATCGCTCATCGACAGGAACATCTCTGTTAAAAGCGTAACATAATGAAAAGAAAGAGTCAACAGCATCTTCTTCTAAGAAGGATGCAAATTCTTGTCATAGGCTATTCCGACCAGCAGTTTTGTAGTATAATGAACTAGAGCAAATAACGGTGCATGGTCGGTAGAAACCCAGGCTACAAGCCAAGTTAGAACATTTGTAGCATGGGGTACTGGTGGTCGGAGGTTCAAATCCTCTCACCCCGACCAAACGCCTGACGATAACCCGTCAGGCGTTTCTTTCTAGCCGCTTCTGCAAAGGTAAACTATGGCTACTATTGCTGAAAAAATCATTGTTGCGGCGCACCCGTTGCCCCTTCTTCCTACATGGCTCTAGGAGTGGCTCTACCAGTTTTGACGTTCGAGCGCGTGCGGTGAATGCATGGCAGCAGAATTACACGTCGTTCGCGGCGACATCACGCAGCAACATGTGGGTCTGCTTCGATGATCGCACCTTTCAGGTGTATCAGGCGGCGGTGAAGGTGCAGTGACCCGTTTCTCATCCAGTCCTCGCGCAATGCCCCGGCTTCTGCTATACTACAGGGCGATGGAGCAGAGCTTCCCCAGGAGAGCGGGCGATGGATGACGACGGCAACATGCGGCTGGCGCAGGTGCGCGAGCGCGTGCGGGCATTCGCCGCCGAGGCGCAGGCGCGGCAAGTGGTTTTGCTGGAAATGAGCGGCCACGTGCTGGCGGCTGAGGGTGGCGCGTGGGCCGACGACGTGCCGCTGGGCGCGCTGCTGGCTGGGCTGTTCCGTTCCGCGCGGGAACTGGCCGCCATGTTTGACGAGCAGGAATTTCACTCGTTCTTTCAGCAGGGCACGCATCTGAGCATCTTCACCCTGCTCATCGGCGAACGGTGGTTGCTGGTGACGGCCTTCGACGGCCAGAGCCAGATCGGCCTGGTGCGCATGCTGGCCGGGCAGGTGGCGGCGGATCTGGCGGGGGAACTGGCCCATCTGAGCGGCAGCGATCTTGCCGCCGCCCGTGCGGCCATTCACAGCCAGGCGTTCCGAGCGAGCTTCGATGACACGCTGGCGCGACTGTTTCAAGACGATCCCATCTCCACGACCGAGGAGCGTTGATCGAATGGCGCTCATCAACACTGCTGGCCGCGAGATTCAGTGCAAGCTGGTCTATTATGGCATCGGCCAGAGCGGCAAAACCAGCAACGTGCAATACATTTTTCAGCACACCCCGTCGGAATCGCGCGGGCAATTCCTTTCGGTGGCCACCGAGCAGGAAATGACGCTCTTTTTTGACTTTCTTCCGCTGGATTTCGGCATGGTGCATGGGTTCCGCGTCCGCTTCCATTTGTATACCGTGCCAGGGCAGATCCGTTATGAGCGCACGCGCCGCGCCGTGCTTGACGGAGCGGACGGCGTGGTCTTCGTCACCGACTCGCGCCGCGATCGTCTGGAAGAAAACTATGGCGGCCTGATCGAATTGGAAGCCAATATGCAAGCATTAGGCAAGGATATGGCCGAGTTTCCGGTGGTGTTGCAGTGGAACAAGCGTGACCTGCCTGACGCGCTTTCCACCGCCGTGCTGGAACGCTATCTGAACCGGCGCTCTCTGCCCAGCTTTGAGGCGTCGGCCATTCAAGGCGTGGGCGTCTTTCCCACCCTGCGCGCCATCTGCAAGTTGATCATGGCCAGACTGTAGGAGCAATATGACCGAGGGATTGCTGCAAGAGATCCCGCTGGTGGAAGTGATCCAGCTCATCGCCATCAACGCGGCGACGGGAAACCTGGAACTGGTGCCGCTGTTTCCCGCCACCCAGCCGCGCGAGCGCATGCCCATCGGTCATCTCGCGTTCCGGGAGGGCAAGCCGCACGCGGCATTTCTGGCTGACCGCGCCCGCGAGCATGCTGTGGAGAATATGTTTCTGTGGGAAGCTGGCTTCTTCACCTTCACTTCCTGCGAACCGCAAGATTTGCCCCCGCCTAACCTCACCGTCGATACGCCAACGCTCATTTTTCGGGGCATCAAGCGGCAAGAAGACTGGGCGCGCGTCCGCGAGTTGGTGCCGACCATCCACATGGCGTTAGTCGCCGCGACGCCCACCGGAACGGTGCTGCCCCCCGAATCCGTCACGCCGGAAGGGCGGATTTTGTCGCTCTGCGACGGGCAGACGACGCTGGCAACGATTGCCGATCGCATCGGCATGGGACGCTTGCGCTGCCGCGAGACGGCGGCGCGGCTGCTTCGGGAGGGGTTCGCCGCGCAGATGCCGCCGGGCGCGGGTGAAAAGCTGGCGCGTGCCATCGCGCAATCGGCGTATCCTATGTTGGGCGTCGCCGCCGAACTTTTTTGCGATGACGCCTTGCGCGGCGCGGGCTTCCCACCGGAGCGACTGCCGCAGATCACCACGCTTTCCGTCGCGGCGGTGGCGCAGGTGGTGCAGGCGATGGAAGCGGGCGTGGCGCAGGTGTTGGGACCGGAGCGTGGCGCGCAACTGGCCGAGAAGCTGCGGCTCGATCTCGGCATCGCTGCCTATCCCGCGAAGGCGCACAACTAAACGTAGGGGCGACGGCATGTCTCGCCCGCTTTCGCGTCAATACCATCCTGGAAAGGGCATAAGCATGACGGGTGAAACCAGCAGCACTGAGGGGCATTACCTGCCGACAGGAGAATTTGTGACGCGCCAGCCGGTGCGCGCCTATGAGCTGAGCGCGAACGGGCGGCTGGGGCCGGGCAATCTGTTGCGCTATTGCGAGCTGGCCGCGAATCTGGCATCCACCGCCGCCGGCTTTGGCCCCAGGTGGTATCTGGAGCGTGGCGCGGGCTGGGTGATCTTTCGCCAGACCATTGAGTTCGGCGCAGGCATCGGCAACGGCGACACGCTGGAATTGAAGACGTGGGTGCAGCGTTTCACCCGCGTCTCGTCCGTCCGCAATTATCATCTGACCAATGCCGCCACCGGGGCCACCGTCGCCCGCGCATCAACCACCTGGGCCTATGTGGACCGCGCCAGCCAGACGCCCCGGCGCATCCCCGAAGAGTTCGCCCACATGCCGCAGTCGCCGCGCCCGTCGCTCATCACCCGCCCGGAATGGGAAAACACCTCCGCCCATTTGCTCAACTCAACGCACGTGGAATGGTGGGCGCGTGGCTATGAGGCCGACACGCTCAAGCACGTCAACAACTGCGTCTATGCCGACTGGCTGCATGAGGCGGTGCGGCTTTCATCCGAGGTCTGGGCGGATACGAAACCACATCTCTTATCGCCGCTCTTACCTCGCCGTTTCTCCATGCATTATCAACGCTCAGCCCGGCCAGGAGATCGCATCAGCATTACCACGACACCAAAAGCTGTTGGCCGGCGTGGGATGGTGCTGGATCACGCTATCACCCTGCGCGACGACCCCGCCACACCGCTGCTGACCGCGACCACGTGGTACGTCTATGCTATGCAATGAATTATTGCTGAGCAGCGACAGGAGTCTCTGAAATGGCGGTGGAAATACGTGCAACGTGCGAGCGCTGTGGAACCGATCTCACCCCGGACGGGGAAACGCATATCGGTTCATAATGCATAGACGTTTTGTGCTTCTTGCGTTGCAACCATCCACGCCATCTGCCCGAATTGCGGCGGAGCGCTTCTGAGACGGCCCCGCCGTCAGGCACCAGCACCCCCGCCATCCTCCTAACAGACAAGCCAACGCTATCTTAGCTTGGTGGCATCTCAACGCGGCCCCAGCATCTCCCACACACCAAGCGGTTGCTTTTTGCCGCGAAAAGTCATCGTGTCAACGTGTTGGGCGCTGATGGAATCTTTGACGCGCTGATAGGTGGTTTCGCTCAGTAAGACGTCGGTATTTTTTGCCGCTTCTTCCAGGCGCTTGGCCGTGTTGACCGTGTCGCCGATGGCAGTGTAGCTTTGCAGGCGCCCTGCCGCGCCGATGTTGCCCACCAGCGCCGGACCAGTGTGCACACCCACCTTGCAACTGATGATATGCTGGTTGCCCGTCTTCAGATTCAGGCTCTTGACGCGCTGCACAATATCCCATGCCGCCTGGGTTGCCAGCCAGGGATGTTCCGGCTGATCGTTGGGGGCATTGAAGATCGCCATCACCGCGTCGCCCTCAAACATGGTGATGGTGCCACCACGCGCCAGGATCGCGTCGATGGCGATGGCGAGATAGTCATTCAGCAAATCCACCAGAGCCGCCGGATCAAGGCGCTCGCCCAGGCTGGTGAAACCGCGCAGATCGGTGAAGACCACCGAGATCTCGCGCTCCTCGCCGCCGAGATCGGTGGCATTGGGGTTCTTCGTCAGGCGATCGACCACATCAGGATGAATGTAGCGGCGGAAGATCTGCGCCTCTTGCTTGGCATTTTCAAACTCCGTCAGGTCATCCAGCACAATCACGGTTCCCAAGCGGCGGCGCTCAGAATCGCACAGCGCCGACCAACCCACGTTGAGAATCTTGGGGCTGCCCTGGCCGGCGATGGGGCCGCGCACCAGGCGCGTTTCCTGCACATCCAGATCGCGCGCTGTCGCTTCGATCTCGGCAGTGATGTTCACGTCCGGCAGACGGCTGAGCACGCGGCCAAACGGCTGCCCCAGCACATCGGCGGCGCGGATGCCCAGAATGCGTTCCAGCGCGGGATTGGCGCGGGTGACGCGCCCCTCGTTATCGGTTGCCAGCACGCCACTGTTGATGGACGACAACACACTGTCGGTGTAATTTTTGATGGCGGCGATCTCTTGCGTTTTGAGGCGTTGAAGCAAGAACAGATTGGCGTTTTCGATGGCGATGGCCGCTTCATTGCAGAACGCCGCTAGCAGATCCAGGTGTTTTTCGGTGAAAGGCAGTTCAGACGTGAGCCGGTCAACGTAAACGATGCCCAGCGCCTTGCCCTGTGCCCGCAATGGCGCGCACATGATGCTGCGGATGCCCTGTGCCTGCACGCTCTGGGAATCCGCCACGCGGTCGTCGTGCTGCGCATCGGCGGCGAGCAACGGTCGCTGCGATTTCCAGACGTTTTCGATGGTGCCCCGGCTCATCACATAGTCACTGCTGCTCAGGCTCATCTGGTTGGCGGCGCGGGCGGCCTCGAAATGCAGCGTTCCTTGCGCATTGGCCAGCAAAATGCCGCCCCGGTCGGCGCGCACCAGCAGCAACAGGTCATCCAGCACGCGTTCCAGCAACGCAGGGCGGTCGATGGTGGAATTGAGGTGCTCAGCGATGACGCACAGCGATTGCAACTGGCCGCGTTCCTCGCGCAAGGTCTGCACAGTCTCGTTCGCGGTCGTCAGGGCGTGTTCCAGCTCGCCCAGCAGGGCCGCGACGCGGGCGACGCGCACCGACACTTCGCGCGTCTGGCTCAGGGGCGCGGTCAGACGCGTGGCCAGCTGCTGCTGGCGCAATTCCGCGAACACCGCTTCCACCTGCTGCAATCCCTGTGCGAGCGCCGCCATTTCCTGGCGCAATTCGCTCAGCTCGCGCACGACCTCGCTCTGGATGAACGCGGCGCGCGTCAAGGGGCTGGGTTCGGGTTGGGTGATGCGACTGGGCAGCCCTCCCTGGCTGACGAACACCCCTTGTGTCGGCGATCCCATGGCGACCTCCTGCGGCCCAATGTATCTATGTCGTATGCAGTATAACATAAGCACACGGCAAGCCATAGCCGGTCAATCTTTTTCTCATAATGTATCTTCACTGTGGATAGAAGGAGGCGGCACCATGCTTGATGTCGTTGCTGTTGGGGAAATTCTCATCGACCTCATCGCCACCCAGGCGGATGTGACCCTGTTTGACGCGCCCGCGTTTGTGCCACTGCCCGGCGGCGCGCCGGCGAATGTGGCGGTGGGGGTGAGCCGGCTGGGCGGCAAGGCGGCATTTGTCGGCAAGGTGGGGCGCGATGAATTTGGTCAGGGCTTGCGCGCCTTGCTGGAACGTGAGGGCGTTGTGACGCGTGGGCTGGTGGACGATGCGCGCCAGTTGACCACCCTGGCGGCGGTGGCGCTGAGCGCCGGCGGCGATCCGCATTTCGCCTTCTTCGCAGGGGCGCATGCCAACCTGACGGCGGACGAGCTGGACCGCGCTCTGTTACGTTCGGCGCGCATTGTGCATGGCGGCTCGGTGATGCTGGCGCACGAACCGGCGCGCTCCGCTATGCTGGCGGCATGGCAGATCGCCCGCCAAACCGGCGCGATCTGCGCATATGATGTCAATTGGCGACCCGCATTATGGCCCGATCACGCCGCCGGTTTGGCGGGCGATCTGCCCCTGGAACTGTGCGACGTGGTGAAGATGAACGACTCTGAAGCCCGGCTGCTGACCGGGCTGGACGAGCCACAAGAGGCGCTGGCCGCGTTGGAAACGCCCGCCGCGCTGGTGGTGGTGACGCTTGGCGCGCAGGGCTGCCTCTATCGCCACGCCGGAATGATCGGTGCGGTGGCGGCTCCCTCAATGACGACGGTGGCGGACGCGACCGGAGCAGGTGATGCCTTCATGGCGGCGCTGCTGGCGAGCTTGCCGGCGCATCCCATCCATCTGGGGCAAGATGCCATCGAAGCGGCATTGCGGCGCGCTTGCGTGGCGGGCACGCTCGCCGTCACCCGGCGCGGGGCCATCCCCTCGCTACCCACCGCCGCTGAACTGGAAGCCGCGTTGAGGATGCACGTTCAGAAGGGATAACCAGCGCAGCTTGATATTCACCGCAACCCATCCTATAACTGTAACGTAGGGGAAATGTCTCTTGAGGAGGAGCCGCCATGAGTGCCGCATCAGAAGAATCGCGGATGAGCGTCGAATCCTATTTCGCGTTGGAAGCCGCCAACCCCCAAACACGCTATGAATATCTCGATGGGCGCGTGCTGATGATGTCAGGTGGCTCTACTGAGCACGGCTTGATCAGTGGGAATGTGATCACCTTGTTAAACCAGGGACTACGTGATGTGTCATGCATGGTGTTTACCTCGGATGTTCGTGTTATGCTGAACGATTCCCGTTATGTATATCCTGATGTTTCGGTTGTCTGTGCTGAGCCGCTTCCCAGACAAAGCCAAACGGTAACAGCACCAACTGTGGTAGTGGAAGTGTTATCGCCTGGAACCGAAGCATACGATCGGGGGGTAAAACTGGAAAGTTATCGCGCTTGTCCATCGTTGCAAGCTGTTCTTCTCATCGCTCAAGATCGACCTGCTGTCGATGTTTACATAAGGCGCTCAGTTGATATATGGATGGTGCAAACGTATCATCTGGATGACGAGATTATCCTTGATTGTATAGGTGTTG
>JAJPKG010000303.1 GCA_021323815.1 Pseudomonadota bacterium | reverse complement strand
GAGGCGTGCGGCATTTTGGCGGGCGACGCCGCACGCGCCGTGATTGTGAAGCATTACCCCACGCGCAACGCGGCGGCAGACTATGATGACGATCCGCGCACCTTTTCGCGCATCGCGGGGGCGGAGCTGAACGCCATCATGCGCGAGATCGACGACAACGATTGGACCGTGTTCTCGTATTATCACTCGCATCCACACACCCAGGCGTATCCTTCGCCGCGCGACATCATGTATGCGGGGTGGTGGCCGGGAACATATTATCTGATTTTTTCGCTGGCCGAGCCGGAACGCCCGGTGTTGCGGGCATTTCTGGTGGAAAACGGCGCGGTGCGCGAAGTGCCGCTGGAGAGCGTGGAGGGGTGAGGCTGCCGGCGGGGGATGCTGGTTTGCGAGAGGGCATTGTGTTACGGCAAGGTTTCTTGTGAGGTAGCTCTGATGGTGGCATAATTTTGGATGTCGGGTGTTTCACGAACTGATGAGGTCCGCTTGCGCACCAGCATCGGAGCGTTATATCATTCGCTCATTCGCGCACTGAGGGATGAATTGATGGGAAAGTCGTCGCACGCGTCATCAAGCGCCAGAACCGCCGTGCCGAAAGTCGCGCCGGCACGCTATCAGCATTTGGAAGCTTTGGTGGATGGGCAGGCGGAGGTACTTGAGATGATCTCGCGGGGGCTTCCGCTTTCCCAGATCCTTGATGCCATCGCTCGCTGGGTGGAAGCGCAGTCACGCAATGGGGTGCTGGTGTCGCTGCTGCTGCTGGACTCAGCGGGGAAGCGCCTGGTGCATGGCGCGGCTCCCAGTCTGCCGGAAGCGTATAACGACGCCATCAATGGCATCGAGATCGGGCCTGATGTCGGCTCATGCGGCACGGCGGCTTTCACAAAGCAGGCGGTGATCGTGGAAGATATCGCCGCAGATCCGCTGTGGGTGAATTTCCGCGAGCTGGCGCTGACGCATGGGCTGCGGGCGTGCTGGTCCACGCCGCTGATCGCATGCACGGGGCGGGTGTTGGGCACGTTCGCCATGTATTATCGCCAGCCGCGCGCGCCGTCTGCGGAAGATTTTCACTTGATTCGGTTGGTGACGCGCACGGCGGTGCTGGCGATTGAGCACCAGCAGGCCGAGGAAGAGCACGAGGGGCTGCTTGGCCGCGAGCAACAGGCGTGGCATTTGGCCGAGGTGGAGCGGCAGCGGTTGCACGCGCTGTTTATGCAAGCGCCAGCGGTGATCGTGGTGTTGCGCGGGCCGGAGCACGTCTTTGAGCTGGTCAACCCGCTGGCGGAGCAGGTGATCGGCGCGGGACGAGGAGTGATTGGCAAGCCTGTGCGTGAGGCGCTGCCGGAGTTGCAGGGGCAAGGATTGATCGAACTGCTGGACCAGGTGTATGTCACTGGGGAGGCCTTTGAGGGCAAAGAGACGCTGATCAGGTTGGATCGCAGCGGCACGGGGGTTTTAGAGGATTTCTATTTCAATTTCGTGTATCAGCCGAGCCGGGACGAGGCAGGCGCGGTGGACGGCGTTTTGGTTCACGCGGTGGAGGTGACCGCGCAGGTGCAGGCACGCCAGCGGGTGGAAGAGAGCGAGGCGAAGTTTCGCACGCTGGCCGATTCTATCCCGCAACTTGCCTGGATGGCGTATCCCGATGGGCATATCTTCTGGTATAACCAGCGGTGGTATGACTATACCGGCATGTCGCCCCAATCGCAAGAGGGCTGGGGCTGGCAGCGCGTGCACGACCCCGCCGTGCTGCCGCAGGTGATGGAACGCTGGCAGTGGTCGCTGGCCAGTGGCGAGCCGTTTGATATGGTCTTTCCGTTGCGGGGCGCGGACGGTGTTTTTCGCCCGTTCCTGACGCGGGTGATTCCCGTCAAAGACGAGCAAGGACGGGTGGTGCGTTGGTTCGGCACCAATACGGACATCACAGAGCAGGTGCAGTTGCAAGAGGCGCTGCAAGCGAGCGAACGTGCTCTGCAAGAGGCGAACCGGCGCAAAGATGAATTTTTGTCGATTGCCAGCCACGAGTTGCGCACGCCCCTCACCAGTGCCAAAGCGAACCTTCAGGTGATCGGACGGCGCTTCAAACGCTTGATTGCCGAGCCGGAGATGGACGGCGCAACGCTGGCGGAGCAACTTGAGCGGCTGCATGTGTTGTTGGAGCGCAGCGAGCATGCGCTGAACCGGCTGGATGGTCTGGTGGCGGATCTGCTGGATGTGTCGCGCATCCAGGCAGGCAAGCTGGAGATGCGCCCACAACGGATGGATCTGGTTGAACTGGTGCGCGAGAGCGCGGAGGATGTGACGCTGGGGTGGACCGACCGCGAGGTGCGCTTGCAGGGGCGGCTGCGCGAGCCACAAGCGCCGGTGTGGGTGAATGCGGACGCGGACCGCATCCGTCAGGTGGTGACGAATTATCTGACCAACGCGAACAAGTATTCGACACTGGAGCGGCCTATCGACATCGGGCTGGAAGTGGTGGAGGGCGAGCACCCGCTGGCACGCGTGTGGGTGCGCGATGCGGGGCCGGGGCTGACCGAAGCGCAGCAGCGCGGCTTGTTCGAGCGCTTCTCGCAGGTGGAAGGGATCGTGCAGCAAGCGGGGACGGGTCCGGGGCTGGGGCTGGGCTTGTTCATCAGCCGCACCATCGTTGAACGGCACGGGGGGCAAGTGGGGGTGGAAAGCGTGGCGGGGCAGGGTTCAACCTTCTGGTTCACGCTGCCCCTGGCTGGAACGGATGCAGGATAAGGGCTGAACGGATCTTCTCAAGAAAAAAAACATCGATGCGCGCCGTTGGGCCGGCTACCGGGAACAGGGCATTCACATCGCGCGCACAGGCGATTGAAGCCGCACCAGTGTGAGCCAGCGGTTTATGCCTCTTTAGCAAATAGCTCGGACATCGCCGGCAAGGCCGCCGGGGGGTGAACCTCCCGGCTCGGAACAGAAACGAATATGCCGTTTTAGCAAATAGTTCGGACATCGCCGGCAAGGCCGCCGGGGGGTGAACCCCCCGGCTCGGAACAGAAACCCCGATGGGCTGTGTCCGGTGTTCAGTTTGACACGGCATCAGTCGCTGGCTCATACCGGCACGGTTTCAATCGCGCGCTATCGGGTGCTCACTTATCCCGCTGTTGGGGTTGCCAGCGGTTCGGGTGCGGCACCGGCCACGCGCACACCGGATTTGAGCAGGTTCATGGTGGTGATGGCTCCGGCGACCAACGCCACGCCGACCAGTTGCAGCGGCACGGGCGGCGCATGCAGCAAGAACGTGGTGATGAGCACGGTCGTGGCGGGGTAGGCCATCTCGGCCAGGGTGGCATAGCTGGCGTGGGTGAAACGCAGGCCGCTGTAATAGATCAGCAGGCCAACGAGGCCGGGAACGAGCGCCAGCAGCGCCAGATAGAGCGCCAGATTGCCTTGCGCAATGTCATGAACGAACGTCTGCGGCAGGTTGGGGGTGGCGATCACTGCCCAGCCGAGCAGGAAGATCAGCCCCATGAGGAAGCGCGCCCCGGTGAGGGTGATGAACGAGAGTTTGGCGCTCAGCAGCCGGCCCATCGAGGTGGAGATGCCCCAGAAGAAGGCTGATCCCAGCGCGATGAGGGCGAATTGCGCCTGCGCGTGGGGAATGAGGGTGAAGGGCGTCAGCAGCGCCTGGCCGCTGGCGGGCGCGAAAGCGATGAGATAGGCCCCGCAGGCCGCGACGACGAAGATGGGCGCGTACCACCAGGTCAGGCGTTCGCGCAGGAAGATCAGCGCCGCGATGATGGCGAAGAAAGGTTGCGTTTGCTGCAACAGCACCAGCGCGTTGATGGCACTGGCCCCATCGGCATAATGCCCCTGCGCGAAAAGCTGGCCCACCTGGGCGAAGCCTTGCGAAAACAGCACGGTCGCGGTGGCCGAGCCGCCCCAGCCGATGACGGCCAGCGCGGTCCACTGCCCCAGGTTCAGGGCGCGGATCTGCCGCCAGCCGAGAATGACGGCGGGGATGGCGAAGAGGGCCAGGAAAAGATGCTCGCCCAGCACCAGCAGGACGGGGCTGAAGACCAGCGCCAGTTTGGCGCGCCAGAAGGTATCTGTGCTCCATGTGGCAGCACCCAGGGCCACCAGCAACAGACCGAGATTCGACAAGATGCGTTGTCGCGCGTTCATGGATCACCTTTCAGTGAAAGGCCCCACCCCACTCAGAGGCGGGGCCGAGGCCGCGACAACGCTCCACGACTCGTCATGCGCGCGCGGGTGACTTGAGCGCAGGGATGACCTCGCGGCCATAGGCTTCAATGAAGGCTTCTTGGTTGCGGCCCACGTTGTGGACGTAGACTTCGGTGAAGCCGAGGTCGAGATAGTGCTGAATCTGCGCCGCGTGCTCGGCGAGATCCGCCGACATCAGCACGCGATTAGTGAAGTTTTCGGGACGCACGAACTTCGCCATCTCGCCGAAATCTTCAGGATTGCGAATGTCGCCCTTCGGGAAGGGCATGCCGCCGTTGGGCCATTCTTTGACGGCCTGCGCGACGGCTTCTTCGCGGGTGGGGGCATATGAGACGTGCAACTGAATGATGCGCGGCATGGCGGCGGGATCTTTGCCGGCCTCGCGCGCGCCCTTCTCGAAGCGTTCCATCAAGGTATGGATCTTCTCGTCAGATGCTCCCACCGTGATTATACCATCGGCGTGCTTGCCGGTGCGCTCGCTGTTGATGGGGCCGGACGAGGCGACGTAAATCGGCGGGGGATTTTGCGGCATGGTGTAGAGGCGGGCGCTTTCCAGGGTGAAATGCTCGCTCTTATGCTTGACCACCTTGCCGGTGAAGAGCTTGCGAATGACCTGGATGGCGTCGAAGAGTTTTTCGGAGCGCGCGCCGGCTTCGGGCCAATAGCCGCCGACGATGTGTTCATTCAGTGCCTCGCCCGCGCCGATGCCCAGGTAAAAGCGGCCCGGATACATCGCTTCCAGCGTGGCCGCCGCCTGGGCGAGGATGGCGGGGTGATAGCGATAGCCGGGGGCGGTGACGCCGGTGCCGAATTTCAGGCTGGTGACTTGCCCAACCGCACCCAGCCATGCCCAGACGAATGCTGCATGCCCTTGCTGCGGCGTCCAGGGATGGAAGTGATCCGACGCCATGAGGGCGCGGAAGCCGTGATCTTCGGCCAGGCGGCTATAGCGCAACAGGTCGTTGGGGGCGAATTGCTCGAACATCGCGGCATAGCCGATGATGGGTGCTGCCATGTGCTTGCTCCTTGTGGAATAGACTCACTTGTCATACTATAGCATTGCAAACTGGGAAAACACTTCTTCTCGCAATGGTGGCTGTAATCTTCGTTAGTTACCCTTTCATCAGTGATATAACACAAAGGAGGATGCTGATGCCTAACTTGAATACGTTTCTGCAAGATTTCAATCTGGTCGGTGCGGTTCTCGGTACCATTGTCACCATTGCTAGCATCATCACCAAGTTTGTGCAACTGGTGCGCAAACGGAGGGTGAGTCTCGCGTCCGGCGGCGCATCCACCGCTACGCCATCATCGCCTGGTGGCCACGCTTCATCTCTTCGGTTGCCTTCCATTCCTTACCCGCTCGCCGTCATCGGCTGCCTGATCACCTTCATTCTCAATGCCCTTGCGTCCACGTCTACCAACACCGCGCAGTCAGTCATCACCGTCTCGGTCGGTTCAACCACCGCGCCACCCCCGCCGATGCCGTCGCCATCCCCGCTCGGCCTCATCGGAGCTACCGCTGTCATCATCGGAATGCTCAGTTGGGTTTATGCGTTAATTATGGCGGCGCGGATCAAACGATGGGGCTGGTTTGTCGGCATCTTGTTCAGCTACATCATCGGTGGCCTTTTCTTTGGTCTGCTTGGCCCCACCTCACCGCCAATGGTAACGGTGCCCTACGCGCCACCGGGCTATCCGCCGTCACCCTCTGACTTGCCGCCAAGCGCATCGGTTCCCTATAACGCCGGCACCGCTCCACCACCAGGATTAGCAGCCATGCCCATGTATTGGCAACCAGGGGATATGCCTCAGCCCGCGCTTCCTTCGCCTGGAACAAACCTCATGGCGATCATTTCCCTGATCACGGGCATTACCAGCGTGTGTTTCGCGTTCGCTTCTCTCGTGCCGGGTGGCTTGCTCTGTGGCATGGTGTTCGGCTTCTTGGGCTGCGCGCATGCTATCATCTTTGGGCATATCGCGCTGCGCCAGATCGCCCAGAAGCGACCCGCGCAAAACGGCCAGGCTCAGGCCATCTCTGGCCTGGTAACCGGCTATTTCGCGCTCGCCCTCTTGCTGGTGAGCATGGTGTTGGCCGTGACGCAAACCCACATCGCCGTCCATTACTCATGAGCCAGCGGCAGCGCGAACCAAAACGTTGAGCCTGCGCCGGGGGTGCTGCGGACGCCGACGTGGCCGTTGTGGCGCTCGATGATGGTGCGACAGATATAGAGGCCCAGGCCCAGGCTGTTGGGCGCGCCCTGGTGCTGGGTAATGCCCGGCACGCGATAGAAGCGGTCCCACAGGTGTTCTTGCTGGGTGGGGGTGAGGCCAGGGCCGTGATCTTCCACCTCAAGGATAGCCTGATGATCTTCTTCATGCAGCCGGACCTCGATGCCGGTGTCGGGGGCGGAATATTTGAGGGCGTTGCTCAGGAAGTTGGACACGACCTGACCGATGCGGTCGGGGTCGGCGCGATCCAGCAGGGGAGACGGCGGTAAGGAAACGCTGATGCAGCGTTCGGGAATGGCGGCGCGTTGTTCTTCCACGGCGTCGCGCACCACCTGAACGAGATCGCATTCCTGCGGGCGCAGTGCCAGGCTGCCCACGTCGATGCGGGTGAGATCCAGCAGGTCGCCCACCAGGCGTTCCATGCGTTTGGCCTGGCGGACGGAGCGATCCATGAAATCTTGCACCTGGGCGATCTGGTCGCCGATGGCGGCGCGCGACTCGTCGGAAAGGGCGGGCAGCATGCGATTCATGCGCATCTGGGCCATTTGCACGCTCATCAGCAGGGCCGTGAGGGGCGAGCGCAGTTCGTGGCTGGCAATGCCGAGCAACTCGTTCATCTGCTGGCGCGTCACTTCCAGAGCCAGGGCATGCGCCCGTGCCCGCTCGCGTTCTTGCAGCAGGCGGTCGCGTTCCACCACGAGGGTGACGAGGTGCATGGCGGCCTGGGCCAGCTCGCGGTCTTGCGCGCTAAAGCCTGATTGGTCGCGCGCCTCGATGCACAGTGCGCCCCAGGTGTGCTCGTTGAAGGTCGCCGGGGCGATGAGGACGCGATGCAAGCCGAAATAATCCTGACCGGGGATGGGTGGCTGGGCGGCAAGATCGAGTTCGATGATGTCGCCGTTGTGCAGGCGCTCGATCAAGTCCGGGGAAAGATAGTCGCTCATGTTCGCGCCGGTGAGGTTGTTCCACCAGCGTTCTTCGACTTTCGGTGAAAGACCGGCGACGGCGAGAGGCGTGATCTGCTCGGTGGATTGGTCCACCAGCAAGATGCCGGCATAGGTGCCGCTGAAGACTTGCTGCACGACCTCAACGACGCGCTGCGCGCCGTCATGGGTGGCGGCGTCTTCGTCGCTGGCGGGCAGCGCAATGGTTTCGGCCATTTCCAGCAGGGTTTGCAGCGCAGCGTGGGTGCGGCGTTCCAGGTGGCGGCGCTGCGAGATGTCGGTGAAGGCGACGACCGCGCCGGTGATGTTGCCCGCGCTGTCGCGCAGCGGCGTGCTATTGTTGAGGATGGTTTTACGCTCGTTGTCGATGGTGCGGATCTCAATCTCTTGCGCGCGGACCGTTTCGCCGCGCAGGGCACAGGCCAGTGCCCATGCAGCAGGTGGCACAGGCTGGCCGTCCGGCCACCAGGCAGTGAAGGTGCCGTTGCCGGCGAGATCGAGCACCGATGGTATGTTGCCGCCCCAGATGCGGTCGGCTTCCTGATTCGACTGAATCAAGCGCCCTTCGGCGTCGGCGATGATGACGCCCATTGGCAGCACATCCAGCACGCCGGCCAGTTGCAGAGCGGTGGTGGTGGCGATCTCTTCCAGTTGCTTGCGCTGGGAGATATCTTCTACGACGGAGATGAAGTAGTCCGGCGAGCCGTCGGCGTTGCTCACCAGCGAGACGGTGAGATTGGCCCAGATGAGCGAGCCGTCGCGCCGGATGTAGCGTTTTTCCAGCGCATAGGTGTTGATCTCGCCGGCTTGCAATTTGGCGAGGAGGGCGAGATCTTCAGGGAGATCGGGGGGATAGGTGATGTCTTGGAAGGTTTGTCGCGTCAGTTCTTCATAGGAATAGCCGAGGATGTCGCACAGTTTTTGATTAACGCGCAGCCAGCGGCCATCCAACGCGACGTGGGCCATGCCGACGGCGGCTTGCTCAAACGTGGCGCGAAACTGAGCAGCCAGGCGAGCATTCCGTCGCGGTGCCGGATGCGCTTTCGCGGTTTCCGTCTGTTTCGGCGATCTTTTCGCGGAAGATGATTTTTGGGAT
>JAJPKG010000103.1 GCA_021323815.1 Pseudomonadota bacterium | reverse complement strand
GCCCCGCCGAACGTGCCGACCTTGCCGCCGCGCATGAACGGGCACATCAGGTCGATAACCTTCACGCCGGTCTCCAGCACCTCGATGTTCGAAGCCTGCTCTTCCAGCGTCGGCGGCGGGCGGTGAATGGGCAAGCGCGGCGCGTTTTCCGGCGGCGGCATCTGATCAACAGGCTCGCCCACGACGTTGAAGATGCGGCCCAGCGTGCCGGGACCAACCGGCATGGTGATAGGGCCGCCGGTGTCTACGGCCTTGTCGCCGCGCTTCATGCCGTCGGTCGGCCCCATTGCCACGCAGCGCACCCAGTTGTTGCCGAGCTGCTGTTCCACTTCCAGCGTCAGGGGTTTTTCTTGCCCCTCGATCTGCACCGTGACGGCGTTATAGATGCCGGGGAGCTTTTCCGGCGGGAACTCGATATCCACGACTGCGCCCAGCACCTGCACAACCTTGCCGATGGTGCCTGCGGTGGGCTGCGATTGTTGTGTTACGGCTGCCATGATAGCGCCTCCTCGCTACAGTGCGCCTGCGCCCGCCACCACTTCGAGGATCTGCGTGGTGATCGCGGCCTGGCGCGCTTTGTTATAGGTCAGGTTCAGGTCGTCGGCCAGATCGCTGGCGTTGTCTGTCGCGTTCTTCATGGCGACGAACTGCGCGGCGTAGAAGCTGGCGACCGTCTCTAAAAGGGGTTGATAGATCATCGTTTCCAGGTAGCGCGGCAAGAGGTTGGCATAGATCGTCCCAGCATCCGGCTCGAAGATATAGTCGATATGCTGGTCCTCTTCTTCCTCACCCGCCTCAGGAGGCTGCACCGGCAACAATTGGATGGGCGTGGGCGTCTGCACCAGCGACGAGACGAATCGGGGGTAGATGAGATACCAGGCGTCCACATCGCCGCTCAGATAGGCATCCGAGATGACACGCGCAATGGCGCGCACATCACCGGCATGGGGGATGTCGCCCAGGTTGACGAATTCCGCCAGCAAGGGCAGGCGGTTGCGCACAATGAAATCGCGCCCGCGCCGGCCCACCGCCAAGAATTGCACCGGCAGGTTCGCATTGCTGCGATCCGCGCGCTGTTCCTGCACGAATTGCAGGGCGCGGCGCGTCAGGTTGCTTGACAGTGCGCCCGCCAGGCCGCGATCCGGCGTAACCAGCACGATGCCGAGAGTGCGCACCGGGCGTTCTTCCAGCAAGCTCAGGTCAGCGTCGCTGCTTTCCTCGCCTCCCCAGGCGTTCGACTCGTCATCGCCGCCGGCGCTGGCGCGTGCCAGCTTATTCAGCACCCGGCGCAACTCATCGGCATAGGGTCGCGCGGCCAGCATGCGCTCCTGCGTGCGACGCATCTTGCTGCTGGCAACCAATTGCAGGGCGCGTGTCACCTGAGCGATGTTCTTGACGGCGCGAATGCGCCGCTTGATTTCTCTGGCTGTAGCCATACATTATCTCTCCGGCACACTCACTCGCGCGGCGCGGACGTTTCCTTAAATTCCACGATGGCGGCGCGCAGCTTCTCGAACTGCTCATCGCTGAGCTTCTGGCGGTTCACCACCGTCGTCTGCACGATATCTTGCCCGATCTCCGGGTGGCTGGCTTCCATGAAGCGATGGAATGCTGCTTCCCACTTCGCCACCAGATGCAGCGGCACGTCATCCAGATAGCCGTTGTTGACGGCCCAGAAGATCATGATCTGCTGTTCAACGGGCATCGGCTGATATTGCGGTTGCTTCAGAATCTCGTTGATGCGCGCGCCGCGATCCAGCCGGAAGCGCGTTTCGGGGTCCAGGTCCGAGCCGAACTGGGCGAACGCGGCCAGGGATGCATACTGTGCCTGGTCAATCTTCAATTTGCCGGCCACCTGCTTCATGCCGGGCACCTGCGCGTCGCCACCCACGCGGCTGACCGAGATGCCGGGGTTCAGCGCGGGGCGCTGGCCGGCGTTGAAGAGGTCGGTTTCCAGGAAGATCTGCCCGTCGGTGATGGAGATGACGTTGGTGGGAATGTAGGCCGACACGTCATTGCCCTTTGTTTCCACGATGGGCAGCGCCGTCAGGGAGCCACCGCCGTTCTCTTTGTTCATGCGCGCGGCGCGTTCCAGCAGACGCGAGTGCAGATAGAACACGTCGCCGGGGAAGGCTTCGCGGCCCGGCGGGCGACGAATGATCAGCGACATGTTGCGATACGCCTCGGCGTGCTTCGTCAGGTCATCATAGATAATCAAGGCGTCACGGCCCGATTCCATGATCTCTTCGCCCATCGCGCAGCCGGCATAGGGCGCGAGATATTTCAGCGGGGCGGGGTCTTCGGCGCTGGCGTGCACGATGATGGTATATTCCAGCGCGCCATACTGCCGCAGCGTTTCCACCAGGCGCGTGATCTGGAAATTGCGCTGGCCGATGGAAACGTAGATGCAGAGCAGATTCTTGCCTTTTTGGTTGATGATGGTGTCGATGGCGAGCGCCGACTTACCCGTCTGGCGGTCGCCGATGATCAGCTCGCGTTGGCCGCGACCGATGGGGATCAGGCCGTCCACCACCTTGATGCCGGTCTGCACCGGGCGGTTCACCGATTCGCGGGTGATGACACCGGGGGCCACGCGTTCCACCGGGCGCGTCTTGTTCGTGACAATGGGGCCGGCGTCGTCGATGGGTTCGCCCAGCGCGTTCACCACGCGGCCCAGCAGCGCGTCGCCCACCGGCACCTCGATGATGCGTCCGGTGGTGCGCACTTCGTCGCCCTCGCGCACCTTTGTGTAATCGCCCAGAATGGGCGCGCTGACGGTCTCTTCTTCCAGGTTAAAAGCGATGCCCATGACGCCGGCGCGCGGGAACTCGATCAGTTCCAGGTAGCGCACGCCGCCCAGGCCAAAAATGCGCGCGATGCCGTCGCCGACGCTGATCACGGTGCCGACACTCACCATGGAAGCCTCGGTTGCAGCACCGCCAAAGCGCGCGATGCGGTCTTGAATGACGCGCGTGATATCGTCGGCGATGTTTGCCATAACTCTATTTCCTCTGTTGTGCCACCTCTGGCACGGTTGCGAATGGTTCACTTGCGGCAGAGCCAAGAGCGGGCGAATACATTCGCGCCTCAGGGCGTTCCGCCACGAAGTCCGCCTGCGCGGGCTGAGATGCAGCCCGGAGGGGTTTGCAATTCCAAGCTGGGAGGTTTAGCTCCCGGCGGCCACGCCCCGCGATCCCTTGCCCCTTATCTGGATTCGACGGGCAGGTTGCCGCGAATGATCTGCTCGCGCAGCAGCGCCAGCCGCCGTTTCACGCTGCCGTCGATGAGGGTGTCGCCCACGCGGGCGACCACGCCGCCCAGGATGGACGGGTCCACCTCGGTTGTCAGCTCGATCTGCTTGCCCGTCACGTGCTGCAATGCGGCGACAATCTCAGATTGCTCGTCCGGCGTCAGCGGAGTGGCGGTGATGACGGTGGCTTTCGCCACATTCTTATACTCGTCGTACAGTTGCTCAAATTCCTGCGCGATGCGGGGCATGTGGTCCACCAATTCGCGCTCGGTCAGCACCAATGCCAGGCCCAGCGCGTCGGGCTGCACCCGATTGCCCAGCAGATCCCGCAAGATCTGCTCCTTCGCGGCGAACGCGATCTTTGGTTCGCGCAACACGAATGCCAGGCGGCGGTTGCTCAAGAACTGGTTCAGCGTTTGAATGTCCGCGCGCCAGCGTTCGATGTCGTTGTGTTCGCGTCCGAGGTCAAAGACAGCCTCGGCATAGCGGCGGGCGACCGCGCCTTTGAGGGCCATCACTGCACCTCAGCCAAAAACTGCTGCACCAGACGGCGCTGGTCGGCGTTATCAAGCGACTTGCCCACGACCACCTCGGCGGCCTGGATGGCGAGATCCGCCGTCTGCTGGCGCAGCGCATTCTTCGCTTGCGCTTCTTCCTGCGCCATGCGCACGCGGTTTTGCTCGGCGATCTCATCGGCGCGGCGTTTCGCTTCAGCCTCGATCTGCGCGCGCACCCGCTCGGCAGCGGCGGTGGCATCCGCCACGATCTGCTGGGCGCGCTGCTGCGCTTCCTGAATGATGGCGGCAGCCTGCTTGTGTGCGTTCGCCACTTCCGACTTGGCGCGCTCGGCGTTTTCGATGCCCTGGCGGATGATCGCTTGACGCTCATCCAGCGTTTTGCGCAAAGCCGGGAAGGCAAAGCGCGCCAGGATGATATACAGAATGATAAAGTTGACCAACTGCGCCAGCATCAGCCCTGGGTTGATGCCCAGCGGCAATTCGGCGACGATCAGTGGTATGGACATGGTGTTTACCTACCTTGCGTTGGGTCTTCCAACCGCCATCCACCGAGCGGTCCGCGCCTTCGCCTGGTGCGCCACGCGAAAGCAGCGGACAATGACGCAAGATGGTGCCGCTGAAAGAAACACCACGTTTATTTCGCGCCGGTGAAGAAGATCAACAGCGCAACCACCAGCGCATAGATGGCAACGGACTCTGCGAACACGATGGCCAGCAACAAGTTGGTGCGGACCATGCCGGCGGCTTCGGGATTGCGACCCATCGCGCTGAGGGCGGGGCCAGCCAGCAGACCAATGCCGACGCCGGGACCGATGGCACCAAGACCGATGGCAAGGCCAGCGGCGAGTTCGTACGAAAACATGGTGAGTGAATCCTCCGGGGATGCACGTGATGCATCCGAAAAAAGTGTTCGAGGCACACGCGGTGCGCCCGTAAAGCTGATTTATCTTCACCTCATTGTGAGGGAAGAGGCAAGGGCTGGGACTATGAATGCGCCGTTTCCGCCTCGCCATGTTCCCCACCGTGTGGGGTGACGGCCAGCGAGATGAACACCAGCGTCAGCGCGGCGAAAACGAAGGCCTGGATGAAACCGACGAAGAGTTCCAGCGGATAGAAGATGGTGGGTCCCACGAACGGCAGCAGCGTGCCCAGCACCACCAGCAGCACGTCACCGGCAAAGACATTGCCGAAAAGACGGAAGCTGAACGAGATGATGCGGAAGAACTCCGAGATCGCTTCCAGGATGCCGACGAAGAACTGGATCGGGTCGCGGAAGCTGATGTATTTGCCGACGTGGTGGAAGAACCCCAGGGTGCGAAACCCGTAGATCTGAGTGATGATCACCGAGATCAGCGCCAGGGTGAGCGTGAAGTTCAGATCCGAGGACGGCGGGCGAATCCAGGGGGTCAGCTTATTGGAATCGTTGCCCACCAGAAAAATGCCCAGCACAGGGTGCACGCCCGGTTCCGGCGTGCCGAGGGTATCGACGCCTGGAATGACCTCAAACCAGTTGGAAAACAGCACCAGGAAGAAGATGGTGCCGATGAGCGGAAAGACCCGTCGCCCCCACTCCTTGCCCGCCACTTCCTCGCAAAAATCCATCAACAGGCTGGTGGCCCACTCGACGAAATTTTGCAGGCCCTTGGGGATGATGTTCATCTTGCGTGTTGCCGCGACGAACAGCGTGGCAACGATGATCATGGCGACGTAAGCACCAATGAGGGTGTTGGTGACGGGAAAGTTGATGCCCGGAATGGTAAACAGGGTTTCGGGGGTAACGTCAATATGCGGCAACAGCCACAGCGGGCCGCCGGGTTCAGAGTCCGCCAGGACGTGTGATCCCCCCAACAGGGATGGGATGAGGTGCGAAAAGCCCCAAAACACGAGACATCACCCTTTCAGATGACTGCCGCGTTTTGAGCGTGGCGCAAAGAGCCGGATGACAGCAAACGCACGTGCGCATCGGCGTCGATTGGTCGCACTACGTGGGGGGAATGCGAGAGACCGCACGCACCACAAGAGCAACCCCAGCGGCCAGGCCAAGCAGCAGCCCGATAATTGTCGCTAGTGGCGCTGAGTGAATCGTTCTATCAAGGAATTGGCCCAGGAATGCTCCCAGGACCATAGGGATGGCGATGTATAAACCGACTTGACCAACAAGCGCCAGAGCACGGTAAAAGCTTGCGGCGTCGTTATTTGGACGATGTTCTTTCACGACCACACCTGGCTTCCCCGTACCCATGCAAGTATATCACACTTGAGCATGATCGACAACAAACAACGGCCTGAATGGCACTGCCGGCACACGTCCTATCCCCCAAAAGGGCTAGATCTTCAAGACGATGCGCAACACCACCATGATGACGACCAGCGCCACCGCGATGCCTCCGATGATGCGCAGGTCATGGAGCACATAGCCGAAGTTTTCGGCGCGAATGAGGGGCGCACGCCGCGTCATCAGGGAAGGGTTGGCATTGCGCACAGCGCTCTTGCCCGCTTTCACCGCCGAAGCCGCTTTTGCCGCCGAGGTTGAGGCATTCGCTTTGGACGGCATCTTCGCCACGTTCAGTTCCGGCGCGGTTCGTCGGTTCAGCGACGGTGCCACCGCAACAGCAGATGTCGCCTTATTTTGCGCTTCCTCGCGCGCTTCTTCCTGCGCCTCAGCCACCGGCACCACCCGTGCCACCGTCGAACGCGGATATTTCGCCGCCGACGGCGCGGCAGCCCGCGCAGATTTCGTCACGGATTTTTTGGTCGCTTTTGCCATGATCAAGGGATCTCCCTGCACATATGATGCCCGATGGGATATGCTATTGTAGCCAGTATATCGTAAAACCTGAATCCACGCAAGAAACGGGGAACAATGGACTCATGCGTGTGCTTGTCATCGGCTCCGGCGCGCGGGAACATGCTCTGTGCGCTTCGTTGCGCCAATCAGATCGCCTCACCTATCTTGCTTGCCTGCCGGGCAACGGCGGAACGGCTGCCATTGCTGACAATATCCCCGGCGATCCCATGCATTTTGCCGCCTGTGCCGAATGGGCGGCGGCGCATGGAATCGATCTCGTCGTCGTCGGCCCTGACGATCCCCTCGGCGGCGGCATCGTGGACGCGTTGCAGGCGCGCGGGCTGCGCTGCCTGGGGCCGACACAGGCGGCGGCACGCATCGAAAGCAGCAAGGTATGGGCAAAAGAGTTCATGCTGCGGCATGGCATCCCCACCGCGCCAGCGCACATTGTCACCGCCGATTCCCTGGAAGATGCCGCCCGCGCCCTGCACGCCCCCGGCGCGACGTATCCCCTCGCCGTCAAAGCTGACGGGCTGGCGGCGGGCAAAGGCGTGATTATTGCGCACAATGCCGCCGAGGCCGAAAACGCCCTGCGTGAGATGATCGCCGGCCAGCGCTTCGGCGCGGCGGGCACGCGAGTGCTGCTGGAAGACTTCATGATCGGGCGCGAGGTTTCGGTCTTCGCGCTGTGCGACGGCACGCAATATCGCATCCTCGGCACGGCGTGTGACCACAAACGCGCTTATGATGGCGACCAGGGACCAAACACCGGCGGCATGGGTGCATATGCTCCCGCCGACTGGCTGCCCCCCGCCACGCTCGCTGAGATCGAGCGCGCCGTCATCGCCCCCGCTGTCGCCGGCATGGCCGAGGAAGGCGTTCCGTTCGTTGGTTTCCTCTTCGCTGGATTGATGATCACCCCCACTGGTCCGAAGGTGGTGGAGTTCAATGCCCGCTTCGGCGATCCTGAAGCGCAGGTGGTGCTGCCCCTGCTGGCATCCCCATTCCTGGATCTCTGCGAAGCCGCCGCTGACGGCACCCTAGCCGCGCAGCCGGAACTGCGCTGGCGCGAGGGTTCAGCCTGTGGAGTCGTGCTGGCGGCAGCGACCTATCCCACCGCCGGCTCAAAAGGCGCGCCCATCACCGGCCTTGACGATGTGGATGATGACGTGCTGATATTCCATGCCGGCACAAAGCTGAACGGCAACAGACTGGAAACCAACGGAGGGCGCGTCCTCACCGTCGTCGGCTTCGGGAAAGATCGCGCTGCTGCCAGGGAACGTGCCTATGCCAACATCACGCGCATCCACTTCGACGGCGCGCGCTATCGCAGCGACATCGGCGCGCAGCCGTGACGAAGCGGGCAATTGACGAAGCAATGGGGTACATATCGCGCCGCCTGCCCGCCGAGAGCTAAACCTCCCGGCTCAGAACATAAACCCCTACGGGCTAAATTGACACTCCGCACGGCCCTAAGGCACGGCGGATTCTCGGTTCCGCTCCCCGAAGGGAGGTTGCGCCCCTGGCATCCCAGGGACTCCCCGAAGGCGCTGCCCG
>JAJPKG010000059.1 GCA_021323815.1 Pseudomonadota bacterium | reverse complement strand
TGCCTCGGCGGCGCGGTCGGCCTCGCCCTGCGCCGTCTGCCAGCGCACCTGGGCCACCTGCCACGCGCTGTGGGCGCGCTCGCGCTCGCCTTCCAGCCGCGCCACCTCGGCTTGCCGCGCCGTCAGTTCGTCGCGTCGCTGTTCCACCGCCGCGCGCTCTTCCACCAGTTGCGCCATCTGCTCGCCCAGGCTGACAATGGCGGCGGCAAGTTCAGCGCGTTCCGCACGCCAGGAGGGCAGATCCGCCGTCTGCGCTGCCAGGCGTTCGATGGTTTTGTCATGCCCGGCCAGTTGATCTTTCAGGTAACTCGCCGTCTCGCGCAGGGCATCGGCGGCGGATCGATATTCTTCCACCTGCAAGAGCGCGTCGAATTTTTTCTTGCGCACCGACGCGGTTTGCAGAAAATCCGCTGTGAAGGTGCCTTGCTGCACCGCAACGGCGTTATCAAACAGATCGGGCAGGGGCAAGGTGGTATGCATCCCTAAATGGTGGCGCAGGAAGTCCAGTGTGTCTTCCTTGCCCTCGGCGGGCTTCATCCGCAGTTCGGGATCAAAAACGAACCAACCGCCGGAACCGCTGAGGGCCACGCGGCGTTCCACCTCATACACGCGGTCATCCAGGGCAGAAATGAAGGTCACGACGACCTTACCCAGTTTTTCGCCCTCGCGCACAAAGCGTGACGCCGGCGAATAGGGGAGGAAGTCGAAGAGGGCGAAGCCAATGGCCTCGACCAGGGTGGATTTTCCCGCGCCGTTATGCCCGCGAATGGCCGTTGTCCCTTGCCCCAGGTAAATGACGGCCTTGCGGTAACTTTTGATGTTTTCCAGCGCGACTTTGATGATCTGCATACTGCCCTCAGTATACCAATCTGCGCGCAGGATCGTGGAACGGCAGACCTATTTGGGGGATAAGAAAGGGATGGGAACGCGAAGGGCGCGAAGGAAACGAAGAGACGCGCAGGTTGCTACATAAAAAGAATAGAGATAGGTTCCTGCTGTGAATACAGCAGGAAAGAAATGGACTCGGCAAAAGCAAAGCAACCCTGCCGGGGCGCTCACAAGGGATCGCCCCTGCGGACCGGACAAATGCATTCCCTTTCAGCAGAATCTTCGTGTCGCTTCGCTTTCTTCGGGGCCTTCGCGTCTCGTCCCTATTCAGATCACGTTGAGGGCTTTCAGGGCGAAGAAAGCGAAGGCCAGCAGACCCGCGATGACGCAGTAATAGGCAAAGACATCCAGCCTGCGCGTCTCGAAATAGCGCATGAGGAAGCGCACCGACAGATAAGCCGCAATGCCTGCCAACACGCCGCCGCCCATCGACAGCAGCAGCGTTTTGTGCGGCGCGTCCAGCAGCTTCGGCACTTCCAGCACGCCGGCAGCCAGGATGATCGGCGTCGCCAGCAGGAAGGAGAAACGCGCCGCCGCTTCGTGGCTGAGGCCGCTGAGCATGCCGCCCACCATCGACGAGCCGGAACGCGAGATGCCCGGCAGCAGCGCCAGCGATTGCGCCACACCCACCAACGCCGCCTGAGTGAAGGTCATGTGATCCATGTCCACACCTACTTTTTCAGCCAAGAGAGCGGCTTTGGCGCGCGGCAGGGTCGGGAAGTCTTCGGGGGGCACACCGCTGGGGATGCGCGGTCTGACGGCGGTGCGCAGGGCGTTTTTCCGGCGGTTTTGCCACAGCCGTTCGGCGGTCAGCAGCACCGCGCCGTTCGCCACCAGAAAGGCCGAAGCCAGAATCGGCTGGCTGAACAGGCTTTCCAGTGGTTTCTGCAACGTCAGGCCCAAAATGCCCGCCGGCACCGTGCCGACCACCACCAGCGCCAGTTGCCGGCCCATGCCGTCGGGGTCCACGTCGCGGTCAAAACGCCCCGCTTTCAGCACGCGCACGCCCCCGCGCAGCAGCGCCACCCAATCACGCCAAAAAAACGTCAGCAGCGCGATGGACGTACCCAGGTGCAGCGTCACCACCAGCGGCAGGAACGTCTCAGATTGCAGCAGGTTGCTCTGGCCGAACAGCCCTGGAATGATGACCGTGTGGCCCAGGCTGCTGACGGGAAACAGTTCGGTGACGCCCTGCAACAGCGCCAGCAAGACAACCTGCACCAGCGTCGGCTGCGCGCCGGCCTGCGTGGCCGAAAACACCAACATGGGATGCATGCGTACTATTCTCCTGCACAGCGCGTCATCTGCCAAGCAGATCACGCGCCGGAATCTTCTGAATTGTCTCTATCCTACTACGAATGGCGACGGGGGAAAAGCCCATATGCCATGATGGCTGGCGAAAGCATCAGCCCACAACGGGCGACGATGAGGTTTTTGCCCTCAGCACACCTTATATTTGGCCTCATCGCTCTGGAAAGTGGCATAGTCCTTCTCATAATGATTGAGACTATCGCAGCCATGAAAGAAGAAAAACCACCCCGTATCCGGTGGATCGATGCCGCCGTAGAGGGCATCAAGCGACATGCCGGCGATGGCGCTGGGCGGCAAACCTTTTGTGAGATAAAGGTTGTAGGGATTATTCGCCAGATTCTTCGGTGAGTATGTCAAGACAGGCCAGGGATCAGGGCCTTTCGCGCCCAGCCAGTATTGCTCTGCCGGATCTCCCCCCAGATAACCGTAGGTTTGCGGATTGGTTGGTTGTGAATAGCTGTCGTAATAGACGCTGGCAACCTCGTAAAAATTCTTCTGGGTACGCGACTCGCGCTGGGCCAGGGAGCCGATGGTCAGGGCTTTTTGCAGCGCCGCCACCGGATCAGAACCATATTTCTTTTGCAGCGCCGTCCAGACATCCACCGGCTTGCCTGCGCCGGGGATGCCGGCGGGGATGGTGATGGTTGCGCCGTGCGCCATGCACTGCTGCTGGTCGAAAAGATATGCGTCGATGGCACCAGCGGGGCCGGGGCAAAGCTGCTCGCCCAGCCCGGTCAGCATCGTCGTGATAATCTTCACCGCGTCGGCATCCGCCGGCACCTGATAGGTGTTGGGCGAGAGGTAGCCTTCCAGTTTGGTGAGCGCAGGGCTTTTCCAGGGACGCACATACCAGAATTTTTCGATGCCGGGGAAGGTTCCCGTCTTGATGGTGATGTTCAGGAAATCGCTCGCCTTGAAATTCGGCAACGCCTGCTGCCCCTTCAGGCCGTCGTCGCTCTGCCCTGGATCGTGCAGCACGGCGGATTTCAAGATATCGCCGGGATATTGAATCAGGCGATCGCCTTCCGGCACGTAAAACTGCACGTAGGCCACGTGGGGCGGCGTGTTGAGCGTGGTGATGATCGTTGATAGGCTCATGCTGGGCGACAGGCAATAGGTGCCCTGCTGTACGTTCAACGTCTTGCCGCGCAGCTTGAGATACAGCTTCACCACCGTCGCATTGCGGATGATGTGCGCTTGCTGCAATTGATTGAGAATATCTGCGGTGCTTTCGCCACTGGTAATGGTGATGTTCACGCAGGCGACATTGCCGCTCGCCACCGGCTGCCCGATATCTGCCTGCACCGCCAGCGCGCCATAGCCGCAGGCGAAAGAAAGCAGCACCGCGAAGATCCCCAGCACGATCACCCCAGGCTTGGCCTTCTTGGGCGGCGCGGGGGGCGGTGGGGGTGGTGGCGCGGGGCGACGCCCCGCTGGTGGACGAGAGGACATGCCGTTATGGTCTCCTTGATGGGGTCGTTTCGCGGAACAACATGCCTGGAGGCGCATGACGTCCTAACAGGTGTTCGCGTTTTGATCCGCGTTGAACTGCGCCAGCGTCGCATCGTAATGATTCGTGTGGTCGCAGTTACTATAGAAAAAGTAGTAATACGGCGTCTGTGGTGGCAAGATGGCCGAGTAGAGCGCGGTCGTGCTGGGGCTGGAGATCGCGCTGGGTGACAACCCCGGCGTGATGTACAGGTTATAGGGATTGTTCGCCAGCGCGCTCGGCAACGCGGTCAGCGTCGGCCAGGGATCTTGCGCGTTTCCCAGCCAATATTGCTCGGCAGGATCAGCGTTCAGCAGGCCCATTGTTTCGCTGTTGGGCTTTTTGAAGCGATTGTAATAGACGCTGGACACCAGGAAGAAATGTTCTGCGTGGCGCGCCTCGCGCTCGGAATAGGACCCGATGGTCAGCGCCTCTTGCAGCGCCTTCACCGGATCAGGATCGTAATAGTGTTTGAGCGCATCAAAGACGCCCATCGGCTTGCTCACCGTCGCCTGATAGGGCTTGGGAATCGTCGGCGGCGTGATGGTCGCCTGATGCGTCATGCACTGCTGCTGATCGAAGATATAGAGGTCGATCTGGTTTTGATTCGGGCCAGGACATAATTCCTCGCCCAGGCCGTTCAACATGCGCTTGATGATGTCTGCTGCCGTTGACGCGGGATCAACCTGGTACGTGTTGGGCGCGAGATAGCCTTCTAGCGCCGTCAGCGAGTGCCCGCTGCCCGTCTGCCAGGGCCTCACGTACCAATATTGGTTGCTGCCAGGGAACGTGCCGGTTTTGATGGTGATGTTGAGGAAATCGCTCGCCTTGAAATTGGGCAACGCCTTTTGCCCTTTGAGTCCGTCGTCTTTCTGCCCCGGATCGTGCAGTACCGCGCTGTTGAGGATGTCGCCGGGAAACTGAATCAGGCGGTCGGCATCCGGCACAGTGAACTGGACATACGCGGTGCGAGGGGGAGTGTTGAGCGTGTTAACAATGTCGCCGAGAGTCATGCTGGGCGACAGGCAATACGTCCCCTGCTGCACATTGAGCGATTGCCCGTGCAATTTCAGATAAACTTTGAAGAGCAGCGCGTTGCGGATGATGTGCGCCTGTTCCAGGCGATCAATGATGGAACTGGCGCTTTCTCCCTGATTCACGGTGAAGTTTGAGCACGGCACTTTGCCGCTGGCGACCGGCTGTGTGAGATCCGCCTGCACCGTCAGCGCGCCATAGCCGCACCCCAGGATGAGCGCCAGCGCTAGCACCACTGGCACGATCCACCGTGCGCGGGAGCGTGAAGCCAGTTCGGGAAATTCCGGGGGCGGGGTTGGGAACGTGGGACGCCGCCCCGGCGGTGGTCGCATGGACATGGCAACAACTCCTTATTATGCCGGTGCAAGCTGATTGACGTGAATGACTGATGATGGCGTGGGAGCCGGTGAGGCGCTGAGCGCGTTGATGATATCTTGCAGGCGCATGCTCGGCGACAGACAATAGCTCCCTTGCTTGACGTTCAAGGTCTTGCCGCTCAGTTTCAGATAGATTTTCGCAACCAGCGCGTTGCGGATGAGATGCTGCTGCTGCAAGCGGTCGATGATAGCGCTGGAACTTTCACCCTGGGTCACCGCAAAAGGCGAACAGGCTACATTGCCGCTAGCGACCGGCGTGGCAATATCTGCCCGCACGGTGAGCGCGCCATAGCCAAAGCCAAATGAGAGCACGATCAAGAAGATAGCCAGCACAATGATATGCGGCGGCAATTTCTGAGCCTGGGGCGCGGCAGGCTCCGGCGGTGCCGCGCCGGCACGTCGTCCGGCAGGTGGCCGCGTGGACATCGGTTCCAAATTCTCCCCCAACATACGAGGTGCTGAAACGGCAACTTTTATTTTATTACGGCATCCCATCGGGCGGTGCCGCGACGGGTGGAATGTGCGCGTCAAGATAATCTTGCAGAATCACCCCGGCGGCGATGGCGTCGATCTGTGAGCGCCAGCGCTCGCGCGGCACGCGGCGCTCGCGCAAGATGCGCTGCGCCTCGGTGGTGGTGTAGCGTTCGTCCCACAGCACCAGTGGCACGCTGAGTTGCGCGGCCAGCTTCTGGGCGAAGGTTTCAGTGGCGCGCGTCTGCTCGGAATGCTCACCCGACAGGCTCAGCGGCAGCCCGACGATCACGCCTACCGCTTCTTCCTCGGCAACGGCGGCACAGATCTGCATGATGGCGCGCGCTTCAGGTTGGCGCGGGATGACGCCGCGCGGCGTCACCACCGTGCCGGTGGGATCGCTCACCGCCCAGCCGATGCGCGCGTTGCCGACATCCAGCGCCAGTAAACGCCATGAAGGCCACTGCGCATCAGCTGTCATATCGCCCGCTCCTTATTGCTCGCCCTGAAAACCCAGGCCATTGTATCGTTTGGCGCGCCGGATGGCAAGCACATCAGCCCTTTCGGGGGGGCTATGTCTTGCATCTGGTGCAAAATCGGTGCTATGCTCAAAGTAATTGTTCGAGATTGCATGGAATTTGCCTACTGTTCGTCGGGGCATTTCCTATCATCCTCAAAATTCGGAGCGCATTGCAATGCAGTTGCCGCGCCTTTCGAGCTACGATGATACCCCCATCTATAACACGCGCGCCGCCGTGAAGCTGACTCAGGTGGAAGCGCCGCGCCTGCGCGCCTGGGAGCGGCGCTATGCTATCCTCTCGCCGCATCGCAGCACCAACAGCTACCGGCTCTATTCCGAACGCGATCTCGCCATCATCCGCTGGCTGCGGGAACAGGTCGAAGCCGGCATGACCATCAGCCAGGCGACATCCTATCTGAAATCATCCATCCATCAGGAGCTTGAGGCGATTCCCCAGCCGGTTGAGGCCGCGCTATCCAACCTGGATGGTCTGGGGCACGATCTGGTCAAAGCGGCGCTGCGACTCGATGAGAGTGCGGCGACGCGCCTGCTCAATCGCGCCTTCGCGATCTCTTCTGTGGAAGAGGTCTGTGAGGCGGTGCTGCAACCGGCGCTTTACGCCATCGGCGAGGCATGGACCGCAGGGCAAGATGTCATCGTCGCGGAACACTTTCTAGTGAATATGGTGCGCGCGCGACTCGACGCCATCTGGCAGCTGACCTATCAACCTGAGGAGGGGCCGGGCATTGTGATGGCCTGCGTGCCAGGCGAGCAACATGACCTGGGAGCCTTTATGCTGGCGCTGTTCTTGCGGCGTCGCGGGCTGCGCGTGACCTTTTTGGGGCAAAATGTTGAGGCCGCCTCGCTGTTGCGCGCGGTGCAGCAGATGCGCCACCACGTAGTCTGCCTTTCCGCGACCATGTCAGACAATCATGCGCCACTGCTGGAACTGGCGCAAGCAGTGCAGGCCACTTCGCCAGCACCGATCTTCATCGGCGGGCAGGCATTGATGGGCGGCACGAACGGGAAAACGCTGCCGCCAGGGATCACGGCATTGCATGCCAGCGGCACGGAGGCGGCGGAACACATCAAGAAAGCGATTCACTGATGACGATCACCACGTTGCCCGCCAACCGCTCAGCGGCCCTTGCCAGATATATCGGTGCGCGGGCGCGCGCCTTGCCGGCATGGGGCTGGTGGGGGGCGGCAGCCATCGCGCTCGGCTGGGTCACCGCGTGGATGCCCACGCATCCCCTGTCGGCGTTTTCCTTCGTGTTGCTGTGGTTCGGGCTGATCTTCGTGCTGGATAGCCTGGTTTTTCTGCGGCGCGGCGACTCCATCTTGCACGCGCGCCCCTGGAAATTCGCCCAGTTGTTCGTCTTTTCCATCCCGTTCTGGTGGCTGTTCGAGGCGCTCAATGCCCGCGTGCAAAACTGGCATTACCTGCTGGATCATCCCTATGGCCTCAGTTGGAATCCGCTGAGCTATAACTTGATGGCGACGCTGTGTTTCAGCACCGTCTTGCCCGCCGTCATGGAAATGACTGCGCTGCTCACCACCTGCGCGCCCTTTCGCCCGCGCCTGGCGCATGACGCGGCTGAGCCGCCCGTCGCGCGAGGCATCTTGCTGGCTGAGTTTGTGGGGGGCATCGTGACACTGGCCGCGCCGCTGGCCTGGCCACAGTATTTCTTCGGTCTCATCTGGGTCGGCCCACTGCTGATCCTCGATGCGCTCAATGCCGCCCTACGCCGCCGCTCGGCCATCGGGCATCTGGTGGGGCACGACGTGCGCTTCGTCGCCGCGCTGGCCGTCGCCACGCTCATCTGTGGCGGCTTCTGGGAAATGTGGAATTACTGGTCCCTGCCCAAATGGGTCTATACGCTGCCTTACGTCGGGTTCGCCAAGATCTTCGAGATGCCATTGCTCGGCTATCTGGGCTACCTGCCGTTCGGCGTGGAACTCTTCGCGCTCTATCAATTCCTGCTGTGGCTGACACGCCAGCGCGATGACGCCCTGCCGTTTTGATACCCCATTTCCGGCTGGCACCCGCGATGCAGCCGATCAGCCATCAGTGCAGACCTGGAACATTTGGACCGCGAAGATGGGCATCCGGCGCTGTCCGCCCTTTTTCCTAAAGCAGCATTCCCCCTCCGGCTCCATTTGTTATGGTGCCGTTGGTCATGATATGATGGGGCATGCATGAGTTCGCTCGCCTGGGCGAATCGCGTCATCTCGCCTGCAAAGGATGCCCCTGCATGGCCCACACCTCATTCACCCTGACCTCATCCATCGCTGCGCCGCCGGAACAAATCCGCGATCTCATTGCCGGCATCGAGCATCTTACCGCTTATCACCCCCTGATCATCGGCGTGAAGGAGATTGCGTCCGACACCTCAGCCTTTGGCACGCCGCGCAGGCGTTTCGAGGTGACGGATCGCCTGCCGCTGGGGCCGCTGCGCCTGCGTTTCACCTATCTGGCAACATCGACGCTGCCCGGCGACGGATCGCTGTATTGCGAAGCGTTTCAGTCGCCCGGCGTGCATCTCATCATCCGCTATCAGTTCCACCCTGAAGGCGAGCAGACGCGCATCGATGAGCAGTGCGACATCGACGCGCCGCTGCTGTTGCGCGGCTTTGTGCGCCGTCAGGCACGCGACGCGCACCGCCAAACGATGGCGGAGATCAAGCGCTTTCTGGAACACCAGCCTGCCACGGCCCTAGCGCCCTAACGCATCTCCGGCGGCTCTTGCTGCGCCAGCAATTCCTGGCGGGCATGGCGTTGCGCCTCGGTGATGGCCAGCACCTCGCGCACGGCGGCCACCAGTTGCGCCGGGCGGGCCGGCTTCAGCAGATATTTATCCGCACCCAGCGCCATGCCCCGGAACTGATTCGCCTCTTGCGCCAGCGCCGTCAGCACGATCAACGGGATCGCCGCTGTCTGCGGGTCGCCCCGCATTGCCTGCACAAACTGGAAGCCGTCGAGTTGCGGCATCAGCACGTCCACAATGACGCAATCGGGCGCGTGTTGCATCACGGCTTCCAGGCCGGCCACACCGTCCGCCGCGCCGATGGCGCGAAAACCGCCCAGGCGCGTCATCGTGTCGATCAGCAGCGAGCGCAGATCGTCTTGATCTTCGACAATGAGGATGGTAAGCGGTTTTGGTGCATGCGGATTCATGAACGCCTCCTTTCCAATTTGCGCGTCGGAGTCAGTTCCGGCGCATCAAAGGTGCCGCTATAGGCCGGCAAATGTATGATGAAGCGCGAGCCTTCGCCGGGGATGCCCGTGCTTTCCACGTGGATGTCGCCGCCCATCGCCTCGACATAGGTGCGGCAAAGATAGAGTCCCACGCCGGTGCCGCGCACGGACGAGCGCAGGTCGCGTTCCAGGCGCACGAAGCGGTGAAAGAGCGCGGCGGCTTGTTCCGGCGGAATGCCCAGGCCGTAGTCGCGCACGATAATCTCGACGTGATCCTCACTCTGGCTGCCGGTGACGACGATGGGCGTGCCGGAAGGCGAATATTTGACCGCGTTCGAGATCAGGTTCGTCAGCACCTGGCGCAGCCTGACCGGATCGCCCCACACGGCCAGCCCGCTGGGGATGTCGATGTGCAGCGGGCGGTGCTCTTGCGGCGGGATCACCGCCAGCGCCTCGGCTACCGCTGGGCGCACCGGCGTGCAGACCGGCTCGAATGCCGTGTCTTGGTCCACCCGGCGCGTATCCAGCACATCATTGACGAAGCGGATCAGGTTTTCGCCGGCGGATTGCGCTTTCGCCAGCATGGCCTTGCGGTCCGCCGGGGTGAGATCGTCATCCAGTTCGGCGATCAGATCCACATAGCCTTGCAGGCTCATGATGGGCGTGCGCAATTCGTGGTTCACCTGCGTGATGAACTGATCTTTCAGTTCGTCCACCTGTTGCGCCTGGGTGAGTTGCGTGATGGTCTGCCCCAGCGTGTGCAGCGCGCCGCGCAATGTGCTGGCCACCGCAATCAACAGCGCGGCGATGGCCCAGTGATAGGTCAGCACGCCGATGATGAGGATGACACGATGCTGCACCGTGCCGGTGGCCGCATACAAAATGCTATTCGGCTGCGACGGCACCAGCAACAGCACCAGCACCACCACCACGCTTTCCAGCGCGGCGGCCAGCACAATCCCGCGCGCATCGCTGATGGCGCTGGCAAGCGACAGCACGATGGAAAGACACGCCAACTGGATCAAGCTCTGATCGGAAAACGGCGTCGCCACGCATAGCACCGTCACCAATCCCAGGATGGTGAGGATGGTGCTGGTCAGGAAGATGCCCGTTGCCAGACCCACGCGCCCGCGCCGCAGCGCCACGCCGGATATGCCCAGCGCGGCGACCAGCAGCACCGAAAGGCCGACGGTGACATTCATGCCGGGCTGGGCGCTATTGGTGACAAGCGCCGCCACGCCGCCGATGATGGCCAGCGACGTGAGGATGATGCCGATGGGGATGAGCAGTGTCAGCAACCGCCGACGACGCTGCTCCTCAAACGCGCGGGTGAATGTATCATAAGTAGCTTGGAAGATAGCCATGGGGTGCTCCTTCTTTTATCGCAGTGCAAGCAGCGCTCCTGATGTATGCAAGCATCCGGCTCGCATTGACCCATCAATTCTACCTGTGAACAGCCGGTGAGGGCAAGAAGGATAGGCTATTCGTAAGGTTGTCCTTCTTGACTTCCAACGGTTGTTTGATAGAATAGGAAGCACAACAACTTAAAGCAGGCAGTGAAGAGGTAGGATACGATGGATTTGGGAGAACAGAACAAGGCAAACGGCGCACGGTCATCTTTAGCGCGCCGACTCGCTGCCATTCCCCGCTCGCGCTGGCTGCTGTTTGCCGGCGCGGTGCTTGCCCTGGCACTGCCATATATTCCGTGGGTAACGGTGACGGTGATGCGCCCGTGCATGCCGTTCTCTTGCCGCGGCAGCCTGGACCTCACCGCTTCTTTGAACCCGATCGATTACTTCCTGCGCTATAGCCTCTTGTATCAGCCGAATGTAAGCTATCTGGCACGGTTCGGCGGAGCCATTTACGAGATCGTCTTTACCATCATTGTTGCGCCCGGCTTGCTATGCAGCGTGTGGGTGAGTGGGCGTCTGCGCACACAGGGCCAGCGCGCAGGCATCATCGTTTTCACCACGTGGTTCCTTGCTTTCACCATCTTCTGTCTTTATGCCACGTATTGGATTTTCTCGATGCTGCGCCAGCGTATTCCCGGCGCTATCACTTGGGCACCTTCTCTGGGCGCGTTGCTCTTCGTTGGCGTGTGGGTGATGCTGTGGCTCGGCCTCTTGTTCGCGTGGCGCGAAATGCTGCGCAGCCGCAATAGGCCACTGCAAAGCGACATCCAACGCCAATCGCCCCTGGCCTACGCTGGTTCTGCATTAGCGACACTGGGATTCCTCGTGTGGTTCATCGGCTTTCACGGCGTCTATTGGCTGCTGCCGCCCGATTGTCCCCCCACGCCGCTGTTTAGCGAAGCGCCATGCAATGAACGCTTCAGCGCCTTTGAAGGGTATTATGCTTTGTTATCGTCCGGTCCAAGCGCGTTCCCATCCACGTATCAGGTTGCGCTGATCACCTTTTGGGGACTGGAAGTGCTGAGCATTTTCGGTGGATTGGCGTTGCTGGTCGCGTTCTGGCTGCGCCGTCAAACCCGCACCGTCACCACCGGCAGCGGCTTTTGGGGCGGGTGCCTGGCGCTGCTGAACGGCCTCAGCCTGTGGGGGACTTTTCGCATCGCGGCGAACGTGACAGGCGACGTTTGGACGGGCGGCTGGCTCATCACGCTCGCCGGCCTGACGCTGATCGCCGCAGGATGCCTCATTCGCTGGCGCGCAACAGCAGATCCCCAAACCCCAGCATCGCACCCTGTTTGAGCAATTTGGAAACGCTCTCCACGATTTTGCAACACGCTCTTGCATCGGACACGCTGTTTCGTTAAAGTATAGTTTGGATGCGCAGGCGCTGGGAGAGTCATTCATCTGGGAGAATTTTTTTGTGACAGCAGAACACACATCCTTGCGCGTGCTCCTGATCGATGATGACCCCATCGTGATCCGCCTGGTATCCGATGCTCTCACCCTGCTGGGAAATTATGCCGTCACGCTGGCGACCGATGGCGCGGCAGGGCTTGAGCGCCTGATGGAAGATCCGCCGGACTGCATTGTGGTGGATATCCGCATGCCCCATCTCAACGGGCTGCAATTCGTGCGCGCCTTGCGCGGCGATCCCGCGACGATGGATATTCCGGTGGTCATTATCAGCGCCCTGGTGCAGGATCGTGAAGTGCTGGCCGGCATGCTTTCCGGCGCAGACGCCTATCTGCTGAAGCCGGTCAAGATCGACGATCTGCTGCACGCCATCGAACAATCCCTGGCCTTGAGCGCCGAACAGCGACGGCAGCGCATGGAGTTTCTGGCGCAGCAGAACGACGACGCGGAAAAGAGGTAGCGTCCATGCGCGCGTGGTGGCGGGCAATCAGGCGTTTTTACACGACTCCCTTCGCAACGGAACTCAGCGTGTGGCAGGGTGTGGCGCTGCCAGAGATCGAATCACGGCGGCAGGAAGCATTGGCGCGGCTCATCATCAGTCAGCTCGTCGCCATTCAAGTGGTGGGCGTGGTGCTGGCAGCCCTGAGCCATAGCCCGCCCGCCATTGTGATCGCGCAGATCGCTTCCGTGGTCTTTGCCGCCGTTTGTTTATTCTTGCTCTTTACGCGGTTCGTCAAATTCGGCATCGCCCTCTATGTCTATGGTATTTTCGTGCTCATCGCGCTCATTGGCCGGATTGATCCCGCTGGCATCAGCCTGCGCACGATGCTGGTCAACATCTTGCTGGCGCTGTTCATCTTGCTCAGCGGGTTGCTGCTGCCGCGCTGGAGCATCTGGCTGGCAACCGGGCTGAGCATCGCCGCGACCCTCATCAACCTGGCGATCTCGCCGCTCGATCCGGCGCTACGCCTCGGCTCTGAAGATCCCAAAATGCTGATCGGCACCTTCATGGCGGTGTTTTTCTTCTGTATCGCCCTGCTGGGGTTGCTGCTGGCCAACAGTGCCGCCGCCGGCGCGAGATCGATCTTGCGCGCCTATGAACAAGAGCGCGCGCTGGCCGATCTCAAAGATCAATTTATCATCTACATCAATCACGAACTGCGCACACCGCTGATGGGGCTGTATGGCAACGTGGAGTTGGTGCGCAAGCTGGGCGACCGGCTGAATGCGCAGGGGCGCAACGAGATGTTAGAGCGCGCGTTGCAGGCGGGTAACGCCATTCTGACCATGCTCAGCACCACCCTGGACTCTGATATCCTCAAACCCGAAGCAGTGCAGATCCGCCCCGAATCGCTGGCGCTGGCCCCGCTGGTGCGCGGCATCATCGAGCGTTTCGACCCGCGCGAGATCGGCGAGCCGGGGCTGGAAGGCATCGCCTTTGCCACGCGCGATATTACGCTGAGCATCCCTGACGATCTCACCGTCTACGCCGATCCATTGCGCGTGCAACAGATCGTGATCAATCTGGTCTCTAACGCTTTGAAATATTCGCCTTCCGGCAGCCCCATCAGCATCCGCGCTGAGCGGTGGCACGAGGAAAGCGCGGCTGCCACGCCGATGGTGCGCATCAGCGTGCAAGATGCCGGCCTGGGCGTGCCGCCATCGGAAGCGCCCAAGCTGTTTCAGCGTTTCGTGCGCCTGGAACGCGACATCGCCGGCTCGGTGCGCGGCACCGGCGTGGGCCTCTATCTCTGTCGCACGCTGGTGGAAGCGATGGGCGGGCGCATCTGGGTGCAGAGCACCGGCAAACCCGGCGAAGGCTCAACCTTCAGCTTCACGCTGCCACAGACGCCGCCCGCCATTGTCATTGCCCCCGCAACGGAGGTAGCCACCGGCACGCTCGCCGCGGGCGAGCCAGCGCGGCGCTTCACCGCTGCAACGCTGGACGGCCAAACGCTCAGCCTCGAAGACTATGCCGGCAAGCGCGTCTTGCTCACTTTTCTGCGCGCGGCGTCGTGTCCGCTGTGCGGCGTGCAAGTGTGGCAACTGGTGCAAAATGCCCCCCGCTGGCGACAACAGGGATTGGAGACTGTGGCGGTCATTGAGTCGGACCGCGCAGAGACGCAGCGCTATGTCGAGCGTTTGCAGCCGCCGTTCCCCATCATTCCCGATCCGCAGAAGCGCATTTTCCGCCAATATGGTGTCACGTCGTCCCTTTTCGGCATGGCGCGCGGCCTGCTACTGCGACTCGGCATCTATTACCAGGCGTGGCGCAAGCGCGTTGGTGGGCGCATCAGCTCCGGCGATCTCGGCTTGCTGCCAGCGGATTTCCTCATTAGCCCCGATCTGGTGGTGCAGCGCGCCTATTATGGCAAAGACACCGGCGATCACCTGCCCCTCCGTGAGATCGACGCCTTCGCCGAAGAGCATGGCGGCGAGTAATGCAGTTTGCGCCACCTGCACGACGATCTCCAGGCGTGGTGAGCCGGGGGCAATATGATGTTTTACACCATAACACCATAACGCGGACACCGCGTGGCACGCCCGCCGGGGGCTAAACCCCCCGGCTCGGAAGGCAAACCCCTCCGGGCTATCTGGGGGAGATGGGAAAACTGCATTTTTCTCTCAAGATGTCGCCTCGCGAAACACGATTTCAGCTTCAACCGCGCCGCTTTCGGGATGCTGCTCTGCATACAGATATGCTGCGCCGCGCACAAGGATATCAATGCTCTCGCGGCAATAGCCGATCATGGTGTTGCATTGATTGCATAGCATCCCCCGCACCTTGCCCGTCGCATGATTGTGATCGACGACGAGCGGCACGTCATCTCGTCCGCAGATCGCGCATTTCCCCTGCTGGGCTTCAAGCATCGCATTCATGTCAGCAAGTGAAATCCCATAGACATATTTCAAATCTGATTCTTTCTTACGTTCAGGATGTGCCCGATAAAATGCCTTGCGATATTCTAATTTGCATGCTTTGCAAACTGGTTCAACTCCATATAGACAGCGAGCATGACGATGAAAGTCAGCTAGAGGCTTATATTGTTGACACTTGTTACAGATTTTTCCATCACTCTGTACCCTCAGTGGGCGCTCTTTACGCGGACCATTATGGCACTCCTTGCAGATTCCCTGCAAACGTGGTCGGCGATTTTTGGGTCTAATAATATAAAAAGCCGATTCATCTTTTTCCATACCGCATTTCGCGCAAACCTTTGTCATGAGCGGATCCTCTTTCTCAAAACTGAGGCCACTCATCACATAAAAAAGTGCGACCAGTGGCAAAATGCACTGTGTCGCATTCACAGGTCTCTCAACAAATGGTGGAGGTGACGGGGATCGAACCCGTGGCCTTCACATTGCGAACGTGACGCTCTCCCAGCTGAGCTACACCCCCAAGAGACAAAAACACTATATCACATCGCACGAAAAAATGCAAGAGCAGATCGCCGCCGGGCCGCGGGATTGCTCACGGAGACAGTGGCAGCCCGGCAAAGGGATCAGCGGGTGCGGGGCATCTTGCGCGTCGTCTCTTGATCGACGGTGGGCAGCTTTTGTGTGGGCGGCTCGTTGTTCTGCTGCGCGGCCAGCTTCGCATCATAAGCGCGTTCGTGATGGATATGCCGCCAGATGTAGAGACTGACGAGGATCACCAGCGCGGCGACCACCACATAATCCAGCCCGTGCAGATAGGTCCCCACTTTTTCCGCCTGGGGACCGAGCTTATAGCCCGCGAAGGCCAGCACGAAGCACCAGGGCAGCGATCCCAGGAAGGTATAGACCAGGAACTTGGGGAAGTTCATCCGCGTGATGCCGGCGGGCAACGAGATGTAGGTGCGGATGACCGGCATGAGGCGCGAGAAGAACGCGATGGCCCCGCCGTGTTTGGCGAAAGCGCGGTCGGCCACGTCGAAGTCGTGACGCGAGATCAAAATATATTTGCCATATTTGAAGATGACCGGACGCCCGCCGGTCGCGCCGATCCAATACGCGATGGCTGAACCGATGGTGCCGCCGATCGCGCCTGCAAGGGTGACGCCGATGAGCGACAGATGCACCGTCGCGCCCAGCGCGCCAGCAGCGAAGGCACCCGCGACGGGCATCACCAACTCGCTCGGCAGGGGGATCAGGCAGCTTTCAATGGCCATCGCCAGCGCCACGCCGGCATAACCGAAATGGTTGAACCATGTCTTGATCAGATCGCCGATATGACTCAGCAGCATGGCAGCGCTCTTCCTTTATGATATGTGTCAGGCGGCACGCGCCTGATATGAGTGAATTGTTCGCCTTTGTGACGCATCATAACCCATTCGCGTCACAGTGACCAGGTCACAGGACCTTTTGAATAGCGTCCCATTCTTTTGTTCAAGCGCGTGGCACATGTTACTTTTTTCGATCTCGCTGGTGTCTCTCTCATGAGCAGCCATGAAAACGCGAGGAGGTATAAACCGCATGGCAATTGCGCCCTGGCTCATGGGAGATATCCCCCACCTGATTCGCCGCTGGCACCAGCGATGGCGGCATATGTTGTCTGAGGCAGGCAAGATGGCGGGCATGCAAGGACAGGCGCTTGCCCAGCCGACCCCAACCACAGAAGTCGCCGCATTTGAAGAACTCGTCCACCGCTATGAGCGGTTGGTCTTGAATTATCTCTGGCGCATGACCGGCGAAGAACAGTCGGCCTATGATCTGACACAAGAGACGTTTCTGCGCGCCTGGCAGCATTTTGCCAAGATCAATCACTATGAGAGTCCCCGCGCCTGGCTGCTGCGCGTGGCAACGAATCTGGCGCTGACGTTGCGCACCCGCCGCGCCGCTCCGGTGGGTGCCGCCATTCCCTTGGATGATACGCATGAGCCGGCGGCAAGCGATCCGGCACGGCGGGTGGTGGAAAGCGAGCAAGTGCGATTGACGCTGCAAGCGCTCAGTCCCCGCGCGCGCTCGATGCTGGTTTTGCGCGAACTCTATGGCCTGGATATCAACGAGATCGCGGGCATCCTGGGGATGTCGCGCGATGCCGTGAAGATGGCGCTGTGCCGTGCCCGCGAACAGTTCCGCGCGATCTATGAGCGCGAGGAGGGACAGTGATGACGACCTCCAAAGCAACCTGCTCTCTGAACATCAGCATCGAGGCCCTTTCGGCGCTGCGCGATGACGCGCTCAGCCCGGATGAAGCGCAGCGGCTGCGCACGCACATCCCCACCTGTGCCACCTGCCAGGCACGCATCGCCGCTTTTAATCGCGTCAACCTGGCGCTGCACCGCCAGCATAATCTGGACCCAGGCCAGCGAATCTGGCAAGAACTGCAACCCACCCTCACACGCAAGGAACACTCACAGATGCGCAATCAACGCAATGTCATCAGCGGCACAGCCGCCGCGCTCAGCGTGCTCGTCATCATCGTTCTTTTCGCGCAGGTGTTGCGCAGCCGTGGATCAGGCTTCACGCCCGGCAGCGCCGGCCCGACGGCGACGATCCCGACATCGTTTACACCGCATCCCAAGCCCTCGCCGTCGCCCACCAGCACGCCCATTTCGCTGGGCAATCTGCCCCTGCTGCCGCCGAGCGAGGCCGTCGCGTCATTCTCGCTTGGCTCCTTCATTCCCGGCGGCAACCCATATCTATTCGATGGCGCTCAGGGCATCATTACACCGGATGGCGCACGACTGCTGGGCTATCGTACCTCGGCGGATCACAAAAAATATGAGACCGGCTGGCTGGATGTCGCCACACGGCAATTCACCGCCTTCGAGACATCTCCCACAAGCGATCCGGTTTCGACGAAGATGATCACGCCGCCTCAGTGCTGCATCAGCGACGGACGCTATTATGTCGGCAGCAACGGCGTGGTTGAGGGGGCAAGCGCAAGTGTCCCATTCTATTACGACACCCAGACGGCACAGTTCCGCTTTATCCACACCATCGAACTCAGAGAGATCGGCATCAACGCCGGCCAACTCTATGTCCAGGATCTGGGCAATTCAGCCTATCATGGCCAGGGCTTGCAGGTTATTGATCTGGCGACGGGAGCGGAGACCGCCGTTCCCGGCATGAACAATGCCGTCAATTTCTACTCCTTCAGTTGGCCGTATGTGCTCTATACCACTGCCACTGACTCCACACACCTGCATGTGCATGATGTGCAGACCAATACAGATGCCGTGCTCAGCCAGTCCATTCCGCTTGGGGGTGAGGTGATCTTCGGCGACACGCTCTTCCTGATACAAAATCGCGGCGGCGGCACAAGCAGCCTGGTCGAACTCGACCACATCATGACACCGGGCAGCACGCCGGGGGCAATCGCCACGCTATCTGGCACCGATGTCGGCGTCACCGCTGCAAACGCACGCCTGGTGACACTGGATTTGCAGGATTCTTCGTGCGGGGGTGGCGCTCAGCCATGCAACTATAGCCTGGCTTACGACCGCGCGCACCAGCAGGTGGAACAGCTCAGCACATCGAAGCAATCACTCAGCTTCCTGAACGATACCTATCTGGCGGTGGTTGATAAGCAGGCGAACACCGTGACGATCTTCGACACGGCAACGCTGCCGTGAGGAGAAAAGGGATGCGGCGATGAGGGCTGCATCCCCCCTGCGCGGGACCTTACGATGCGCC
>JAJPKG010000329.1 GCA_021323815.1 Pseudomonadota bacterium | reverse complement strand
GCGATGCCGTCGCCGCCCTCGAAGGGCACTGCGGGACCCAGGTCGGCTTTGAGCGTGGCTCCGCCGTTGCTGGTGACGCCGCCATAGAAGACGAAGTCGGGCTTGGCCGCTTCGATCTTGGAGGCGAGCGATTTCAGCGCGCTGGCATCGTTCTGGGTGATGGAGTCATGGCCGAGCACCTTGCCACCATGTCCCGCCAGTTGCGGGTTCTTGGGGTTGGTGAACTCAGCGGTGAAGAAGTTCGCCAGACCGACACCATAGGTCTCGTTGTCATCGACCACCCAGACCTTCGTGAAAGCGGGTTTATGTTTCGCCGCAACCGGCGTCAGGGCGATGTCGGCCAGCAGCGTGCCCTGCACCACGTCGTTACCGGGGATGCGGAAGTAGCACGCCGGTTGGCCGTTGGGATACAACTGCGAAAAGATGATCTGGTTCTGCTGGGCATATTGCTGGAGCGTCAGGCCGGGGTTGGTGTTCGCCGGGCTGATGAGTGCCAAGTTCTGCTGGCTGGAGATGGGGATTTCAGCAACGGCAACGCTGCTGTTGAAAGGACCAACCACGCCCATGACAGTGGGATCCGAAGCCAGGGCGGTGAGGTTTTGCGCGCCCGTCTGCGGATCGTGTTTGCCACTGGTGGTGCTGACGTCGTTCTTCGGCTCAAATTTCAACGTGTAGCCATTGCCGAGGTTGGTGTTCTGGTTGACCGCCAACTGCACGCCATTCTGAGTTGGCAGACCGTCGCCACCATCAGCGCCGGTGGTGGGCAGTTCTGAGCCGATGGTGATGGTTTTGCTGTTGCCGCCGCCATTGCTCTTGCCGCATGCTGCCAGGCCCAGCGAAGCCACCAGCAGCGCGATGCCCGCACCTGTTGCAAAGGTGCGCGAGAACTTGTCAAGACGCATGTGTGTGTCTTCCTCCACGCGCGAGATCTGATGAAAACGCCCGGCTGTCGCGATCAGCCAGGCGGCCCATGTCGGCTTTGACATAAAACATGGACTTACTGACATATACGCATGAGGATGGGAAAACTTCACACGCGTACCGTAAACTCGTCCATAATTTTGCATCTCTAGCGAAGAACATAACGATTTTCATCTTTTCCTATCATCACATGAGCTATTGGCATAGTCCACTGCTCATAGGCCGGTCGGCACGGTACTGGCCCCATCCCCCAATCCCCTCCCCAGCAAAGAGGGAAAGGGGGAACCTATAAGCAACGCAATGCGTTCACGAGGGCTGTTTTGCCACCTCAACGCCCAGGGGGGATTTCATTGACGCGGCACCGGGGCGGGGATAGCGAGCGGCGCTGAGGTGGTGCTGGCGCACGCGGATGATGACGCGCCCATCCGCGAGATCGGGCGCGAGCGCGGTGAGGGCAGCAGGCAAGGGCAGCATTTCGGGGAGATCGCCGCCCAGCGTGCGGGCTGCCCGCGCTCCCTGAGCCAGTTCCGCGCCGAGTTCGCCTTTTTTGGGCGCGAGGGTGATGCCCCCGACTGCCGCGAAGGGCTGGCACCATTCCAGCAGCGTCGGCAGCGCCGCCACCGCCCGCGCCGTGACAACGGCGAAGCGCCCGCGCAAGGCAGCATCATGCCCACGCTCCTCGGCACGCCCGTGCAGCGCCCGCATGTTGGTCAAGCCCAGCGCAGCAATGGCCGCTTCCTGAAAGCGCACCTTCTTGCCTGTCGCTTCCAGTGAAGTGATCTGCCAGTGCGGCAGCGCAATGGCCAGCGCGATGCCCGGCAGCCCTGCGCCACTGCCCACATCGATCACCTGGGCGGGTGAGGCGCGCAAGGCGGCATCGCAGCCCACCAGGCACGCCAGCGAGTCGATGAAGTGGCGCTCCAGCATGGCACGGGCTTCCGTGACAGCCGTCAGATTCACCCGCTCGTTCCATTCCAGCAGCAGAGCGCGGAATGCCAGAAATTGCGCGATCTGCGCGTCGCTCAGGTTCAGACCCAGCACGGCAGCGGCGTCGCGCAGCAACGTAATCTCATCCATCACGTGACATCCTCTTGATTTGACAGCACTCCGTTCCGGCGCGTATGCTGGCGATTGTTGGCCCCACCCCCAGCCCCTCCCCATCCTTCGGATAGAGAGAGGAGACCGTTTGGTCAGATACGAGCAGCGATCTACGCGATCACCTGGCCGAGCGATCTCCCCTCCCCAGCAAAGCCGGGGAGCAGGGTTCCCGTGACGCGACGGAAGGGCCGGGGATGGAGCGATTCACAGAAAGTGACCGAGTGGTGACGCAGACGTTTTCGGTGCGGCAACTGACCGGCGCAGACGCCTCGGCGATCGCGCGCATCAGCCGCAGTTCTCCATGGGCCGCAACTCATTATACGCCGGAAGAGATCCCGCGCCTCGTGGCGACGCGCCCGTGCGTGGGGCGGTTCGATGAGCGCGGCGGCATGGTGGCGTTTTTGCTGGCGACCTCGGTTGTGCCGCCCTCGGCATGGCTGGGGGGCTTCGGCGTTCCCTGGCAGGAACGCAACGCTGTGGCGGAACACCTTGACGCACTGCTGCCCCTCTGGGAATCGCTTCTGGCGCAGCGGGGCGCTCACACGGTCTATTATGCCGGCAACGATCAGGAAAATGATCTGCTGTACGATATCCTGCGGGAGCGCGGCTTCCGAGTGCATTCGTTCTTGCGCGCCTATGATAAATTTGGCACCGCCAGCCCGGTGCAGGGAAACCAGCAGGTCATGGTGCGGCCCTTCACTGAAAACGATTTGCCCGGCGTGCTCGCCATCGAAGAAGCCGCGTTTGAGCCGTTGTGGCGGCATGATGCCACAGAATTCCGCGAGATCGCCACCGAATATCCCTATTTCGTCGTGGCAGAATTGCCGGACGGCAGCATCGGCGGCTATCAATGCAATACGGTGGATGATGACACCGGCTTTCTGGTGCGCATCGCCGTCAGGCCGGACCTGCACGGCCAGGGCATCGGCGCGCGGCTGATGGCCGAGGCGATGGCGTTTTTCGCGCGCATGCGTGTTGCCCGCGTGCTGCTCAACGCCGAGGATGCCAACACGCGGGCCTGCCGCCTCTATGAATGGTTCGGCTTCGAGCTGGTTCCCCAGCGTGGCTTCGTCCTCATGCGCAACATTGTGGGGCGATGAGATCAGATAGTGTGGCGCGCTCTGGTAGGACAATGCCGCCCCATAGAGGTAGGACAATGGGCGCGATGCATCGTCCCCCGATGCATTTGCTCGCTGTCTTCTGTTGCAGCAAAGCGTATCCTGATGCTATAACGAAGCGGAAACAAACACCACAGGCGCTTTGCAGAAAGGTGGCATTGATGGACACGACGACGGCTCAGCCCACAACGCATCGAGAATTTTTGGCGCAGCGGGTGCAGCGGGTGAAACCTTCGGGCATCCGCCGCTTCTTCGACATCGCCGCGACGATGAAAGACGTGATCTCGCTTGGGGTGGGCGAGCCGGATTTCGTGACGCCGCGCCACATCTGCGAGGCGGCCATCGCGTCGATCAATGCCGGCGAGACGCACTATACCTCGAACTATGGCACGCT
>JAJPKG010000321.1 GCA_021323815.1 Pseudomonadota bacterium | reverse complement strand
GTATCGTATCCCAGCATGCTGGGTGATGCGTAGTCCATGCTAACACACGGCATGTTGCTGGCGCAAGTCAGAATCCGAAGCCGTTAAGCCGCCCACAGGGGTGACGGTTGATCGGCCAGGAAGAATCCGCTACGGCTTGAGCCGATGCGGAGTGTCAAAGAAATGAGCCGCTCGCCACGAGCACCGCTCACTCAGCAATGAGGGCGGCAATGGCAGCATTGAAAAGAATGTTGAACCCCGCTTCGACCGCGTCCGCGTCGAATTGTGGATTCCATTCGAGATCGGCCAGCGAGTCGCTGACGACGAAAGCGGATGCCACCTGCGCGCCGCGCACCTGGGCGACGGCGAAAAGCGCGGCGGCTTCCATATCGATGCACAGCACGCCCTCGCTCTGGTAATGCCGCGCCTCGGCCACCGTCTCGCGGTAAGGCGCGTCGATGGTCCAGGTGGTGCCGGTGGCAGAGGGCGAGCTGCCCTGTGCCGCCAGCGCCGCGCCAAGCTTTGCGGTCAATTCCGGCGACGGCGCGCTATATTTTTCCGCCGGAAGATAGTGGTGCGACACGCCTTCGTCGCGGATCGCCCGGTCGCAGAGAATGATATCCCCGATGGCGAGGTGCGGTTGCAGCGCGCCTGCTGTGCCGATGCTGGCGAAACGCTGCACGCCCAGCGCGATGAATGGCTCCATCTGTGCCGCTGCGGCTGGCGCGCCAATGCCGAAACCCATGCACACGCCCACCGCCTGCGGGGTGTCGCGCAGAATATGCAATCCTGCTACCGCCGGGAATGGCTCTGCCTGGTGGCGCTCCAAAGCCCGCTTCGCATAGCCGCGCTGATAACAGAACATGACGCCCGCCAATACCGGCATTTCCGGCAGCCGCCCGGCGCGGCGCATATAGGCGACGAAATCGGCGGCGGTGAAAAATGCATCTTCGGCGTGCTTGCCGGCGAAATTGGGAAACGGCATGGCTGGCTCCTGTGGAGGAAACAAACGATCACATTCCAGTTGCAGTAAACGCTCGCTCCAGCAAATCCGTCAAGGTGAGTTGCGCCGCCCAGTGCCGCATATAGTCAAGATCTAACGTGCCGCGACGCACGTCGAGCAGATTGGTGATATCCGTCCATTGGCGATCTGAAACCTCGCCGCCGATGCGGTACCAATCCAGCTTTGCAAGAATCACATCTTCGGGCGAGGCAACAGGAAATGCGCGCCCGCCGGGAAAGATCTCGTTCAGCCGGCGGCGTTGCATCTGCGATTGCATGAACGGCGTGTTTTTCAGCAAGAACACGTCCACTTTCAGGCCCGTGTCGAAGTGGATGAAGTTGAATGAGGTCTTGCGCCGCACCGCATCACGGATCATATAGGCATCGGCATAATAGTTGGCGCTCAACCGGTCATCCAGCGGCTGCGCGTGTTCCTCGCGCACATCAGCGATGAGGTCGATGTCGTTGGTCGCACGCTTCACATCGTAACTGGCAGCGGCCACTGAACCACCGATGAAATAAGGGATGCCAAGTGCATCAAAAGCATCCCCGACAGGCGTTAGCGCTGAAAGGATCTGAGCAAAAGCATTCATGCGGCAATTCCTGCATCATCGAACGCTAGCGCCAGCAGATCATCAATCTGCATCGAGCGCTGCAAATATGCGGTATCAAGGGTGAGCGCCTGGACTTTGAGCATGCCCAACAGGTCGTTGTAAAGGGCATCGTCACGACGACTGGACGCAGCGAAACGTTCCAGGTACATCACTGTGAGATCTTCGGGCGTGATCAAGGGGATGGGCGGTGAACCAGCAGCCAGTTCCACCAGGCAGGCATGGGACACGAATGCTGGATGGGGAACGAGATCGATGCGGACAAGTTGTTCGGCATCCAGATAGGCATGCCCATGACGAATGAAGCGCGACGAGATGTGGATATGACGCGGATAATCGACAATAAATTCAATGGTTGGCGCGGAACTGGGCAAGCCATAGACACCGCAAGCAATAGTTCCGGCCAGGGCGAAGGGAATGTTGCGCGCAGTGAAGATCGCGGCGAGCTCAAGGATCGTAGATCGCGTATCAACCAGCTTCACCAGGTGCTCACAGTGTCGTTTCTGCCAGGATTGGTAACGCTTCGCCCAATACTTGCCATAGTGCAATGTGACAAGCCGCAGTGGGGCGAATGGTTCGCGCCGGCTGAGATTATAGACCATATCGTTGTGATTACATTCCAGATCGAACTTGCGGGCGGGGGGGAACTGGCGCATGATGCTGATCTGCACGCGCTCCGCTTCGGGGTGCGTGTCGGGGGATTGGGTGCGCATGCCATCGGCTCCTTTCACGCTTTGCTAGAACCAGTGTACCATATGGAAAGGCCGAGGGCAAGCGGCAGGAATGGCATGCAAGCGTGTATAGTCGGTTGGGGAAGGATATCTGGGATAGCGCATATGAGGGCTAGAGAAGCGCCGCTCCCCTGGAAGTCCCAACAGCGCGCCGGATGTGGTAGAATGCGGGAATAGAATAGTCCTCGCGCGGGCATATGTTGATCTCAGCAAGAAGGGGCCACCCAGATGACACGCATTCCCTATCGCGGCGCGCCGGGCGCGGGCGGCGAGCAGCTGGCGGGCGGGCCGTTGCAGCGCGCGCGCCTCGCCCTCATGAATAACCAGCCGGCGCTCGCTATTGACATCTGCCGCAAGCGGCTGGAAAAGAAGCCGGATGACGTTGCCACGCGCCTGTTGCTGGCGCAGGCGCTGGTGCAAATGCGCTTGCCGCGCGAGGGCGTCGCCGAGGCGCGGCGCGTGCTCAATTCCCAGCCCAACAACGTGGATGCCTTGATGCTGCTGTCTTCGGCGCTGATGAGCACCAACCAGTTCAATCCGCCCAAAGAGGCATTGGCCGCTGCCCAGCGTGCTGTGCAGTTGCAGCCCAAAGCGGCGCGCACGCACGTGCAACTGGCTGAAGTGCTGATGGTGCAGCGCCAGTTTGACCAGGCGCGCGAAGAGGCCGACGAAGCGGTGAAGCTGGAACCCAAACTCGGCGCGGCGCACATGATCAAAGGCATGGCGCTGATGAATATCAGGGATTACGAGGGCGCGGCGCAGTCGTTCCAGGCGGCGTTGCGGCAAGACAAGACGTTGGCCGCCGCACAGTTTGGGCTGGCCCAGGCGCTTTCCGAGCTGAAGCGGCCTGATGAGGCGCTGGAAGCGCTCCATAAAGCCCAGCAGTTGAATCCCTATCTGCCGGCGGGGCAGGTGACACAGTTGCGCGCGCAGATCTATCGCAAGCAGCGCAACTTCGGCGCGGCCTACAACGAATATCTGAACCTGGCGAGCAGCAGCGGGCGCAGGAACGTTTTCACCCCCGTCATCGCCAGCTTCTCCTTCTTCCTCAGCTTCTTCGGGCGCTTCGCTCCAGCGGTGCTCATCGTCATGCTGGTGGCGATCTTCTTCGGCATCAGCCGCATCCCGTTGGTAGGCGGCGGCATCGTGGACGTGCTGGCCATTGCGCTGGTAGGCTACTTGATCTGGCAGGTGACGAAGCAATTCGGCGGCGCTCCCCTGGCACAGCTGCGCAATCCCGTCACGCTGGCGACGACGGTGATCGGTCTGATCATCGGGCTGGTGGTGGTCTTCGGCATCTCTTCGCTGGTGACGCACGGCCATCACTGGTTCAACGCGCTCAGCTTCGGCATTGCCGCCGTGCTGGGTCTTGTCCTCGCCGGTGTCGCGCTCAACCTCGCCCCCGGCTCACGACGCGCATAAGGACGAGACGCGCAAGACACGAAGGTTAGGGAAAGACGCGAAGCTTTTTTGAAGATCACAGGACAATTCAGGCTATGCTCAGCATGCCTGGTATCCTTCCCTCTTGACATAGAAGGTCTTTCAAACAAACTTCGCGTCTTTTTTTGCTGCGCGCCTCGTCTTTTTTTCAGGAAAGGAAGATGCATCATGACCTTACTGCCCTTTCGGGGCAAGTGGCCCACCATTGCAGATGATGTGTTCATCGCGCCCGGTGCGCTGCTGATCGGCGATGTGCGGCTGGAAGCCGGCGCGAGCGTGTGGTATAACGCCGTGCTGCGGGCGGATAGTGCGCCCATCATCATCGGGGCGCGCACCAACATTCAAGATGGCGCGATCCTGCACGTGGATCCGGGCAAGCCGTGCGTGCTGGGGGCGGAATGCACAGTGGGGCATGGGGCCATCGTCCACGCCGCCACGCTGGGCGACCGCATTCTGGTGGCGATGCACGCCAGTGTGCTGTCGGGCGCGACAGTGGGCGATGAGGTCATCATCGGCGCGAATGCGGTGGTCAGCGAGGGTAAGGCAATCCCCGGCGGCACCCTCGTTTTAGGCGTGCCAGGCAAGGTGGTGCGTCCCCTGCGCGACGCGGAGCGCGCCCGCATCCGGTCAAACGCCGCCGTGTATCTGGAACTGGCGAAAGAGCATCGTGCCTCGCTGCTGGCGGCCCATGTTCCCCTCGACCGCCCGCGCCACCCCGGCACGTTGCTGTGAGCGCGCTTGCCTGGGTAAATCGTCCCGCCGGGCTACCCACTTTCCGCATGATATGCTACCATACAGCAGCATTCATCCAGCACAGCTTTGGGGAGACGGATCGTGGGCATTTCATCGGCGACGCCGGCAGTGGAACTGGCACCGCGCAGCTATCGCGTCATTGACTGGGGCGGGTGGATCGTCCTGATCGGGCTGGCAGCGGTCTTTCTGGGAACGGGCATCTCGGTGCGCGCGGCCTTGCACCCGCATCACCCCCTCCTGGGCGATCTGGCAGTGCTGGTCGCGGGGCTGGTGGCGCTGGTGTGGTCCGCGCTCTATTACAGCTTGCGCGTCTCGGTGCATGCCGTCATCTCCAGCGAAGGATTGACCATCGCGCACGGCCCCTGGCAGCACATGATCGCCTGGCGCGACGTGGCGCGGATGAGCGAATGGCAGACCTTGACCGACGGCATCCGCTATCGTTGGATCGCGCTCTGGTCCATCAACGGCACGCGCTTGCAAGTGCGGCAAGATCTCGTCAACAACTATGATCTTTTTCGCAGCGATCTGCTCGGCCATCTGGATGCCCCCCGCGAACTGCCGGAAAGCGTCACCAACCTTGACCAACCGCTTTTCATGCAGGCGGATCTCAGCCGCGCCATCACGCTCCTGGGAACGCTGACAGCCATCGGCGTCATCGGCGGTGGGTTGATGCTGGCCTTTTTGCCCGGCGTCTTCGCGCTGGATCTCGTCGTGCTGGGTCTGGGCGCGCTCGCCTTTTTCTTTGCGTTGGGCATTTTTCTGTTTCGCCAGAGCGTGATGGTCAGCGGCGAAGGCGTGCAGGCGCAACGCGGCCCTTTCCGCCGCCTCATCACGTGGGAAGCGATGTATGGTCTGGAACGCGCGCATGGCACCGGCTTGCGCGGCGCGCTGGGCATTTTGGGGCGTGGACTGCTCATGATCCTGTTTCGCATCGACCGGCGCTCAGCAGTGGTGCCGGGAGCAGAGCGTAGCTACAGCACCATCTTCATTCGCGGCAATTCCGGCGAGCGCATCCGCATCCGCGAGGAACACTATCATCATCCCGAATGGCTGCGCGCCCGGCTGCGTGCCGAGGTCGCCGCGCTGCAAGCGGCAGCCGCGCCCATCGCGCCCAGGGTGCAGCCCTTGCCCAAGACCGGCCCCCTCGCGCCGGATGTCGTGCTGCCGCCCGACCCGATGGAAGCCTCAACCCTGTGGCTGCGCGAGAGCGCCGAGTTCGATCCCTTCCGCCAGGGGTGACGCGCCGGCTGAAGTTTTTGTCCTGGTTCGCCGATTATCAACAGCGTCACAAGGCTTCCCTTACCGTTGATCGTGGATATCATGCAGGATGTGATTCAGCAGGCGCAGAATGTGGCGACGGGCGCAGAACGCGCGGCGTAAGCCTGGCCCCACCCCCTGACTCCCCTTCCCAACACAGCTGGAGAGGGGGAGCTATCAAGGCAAGGTGGTCTGCTCACCAGTCACTATCCATTCAGTGCTTGCTGCGCGCCGTGAACTTTTCCCCCTTGCGGTGCTAGATCGTTTGTGATATACTGAGGGCGCAAAGGCACCGCAACAACTGGCTTCACAGTTCATGGGCCTTTTATCGGGGTGTAGCGCAGACTGGCAGCGCGCAGCGTTCGGGACGCTGAGGTCGGAGGTTCAAATCCTCTCACCCCGACCAAGCCTCTGGCGGTGCTGAGCCGGCATCGGTCCGGTGCGGCAGTCTATAGCGGAAGTCGTTCAATCTCAGGTAGGAAGCGCATTATGGCAACGTATCTGCATTCATCGCTCTGGCATAGCCTCTATGCCGGCGAGCGCGGCGGATGGAGCGGCGGCATCCATGCCCAACGCCCCTTCAGTCGCGGCAGGTCGTTTATGCCCTGGCCGAGAAAGACGCCCCCCGATAGCAGTCCGCAACCATCCGGTCCAAGTCACCGTAGACGACAGTAGCGGGATATCAGCAGGCGGCTTTGCCCCGTTTGCGCCCCTCGATTCCTGTCCCCTCTGTCGTCCACTATGCTCGCCTGAGCGAGACAGAGGGAGGGATCAGCCTGTATGCCCGTGCTGGTTCTTAATTCGTCGCTGCAACCGCTTTCCGTCATTCCGGAGCGGCGCCTCGTTGTCCTTCTCTCCAAAAACAAAGTTGCCTTTGTGGACGATGAGGTGCGCAAAGTCATCGAGAATAACATCGCCGCGCGCCGCCTGACCAGCGACCGTCCCGTCATCGTGCAGTTGCTCGCCAACGTGCACATCCCGCGCATGGCGTTGCGCCCGACGCGCGCCAACATCTTGCTGCGCGACGACGAGACGTGTCAGTATTGTGGCAAGCATGCGCGCGACCTGACGCTTGACCACGTCATCCCTCGCTCGCGCGGTGGGCAGAGCACGTGGGAAAATCTCGTGGCGTGCTGCAAGCAGTGCAATGGGCGCAAGGGCAATCGCCTGCTCAAAGAAGCCGGCATGAAGCTGTTGCGCCAGCCGCGCCCGCTCAACCAGGAGTACGCGGGCATTTTTCTGCTGCGCTATCCGCAGTTGCGCGCGGCGTATGAGCAGTTCCTGAACTCGTCATTCGCTTCGGCGTAGGCGCAATCCGGCGAATAATGGTATTGTCCTTCGCCCGCTCTGTGACCGGCAGAGCGGGCCGCCCGTCTTCCCTTGTGTATGCGTTCATTGCTGAGCGTATGATATACTGGTCTGGTGGAACAGGCGTTTGTGGTGCATTGCGAAAGGATGAGACGACGGCCACGAGCGGCTTTGGCCCGGCGCATGCGCTTTCCTGGCGCTGACAGACAACGAAGTCTCGGCTTCAGATAATGATTTCTGAGGGCCTTAGGAAAGGATTTTTGCATGAGCGAAACGCTGCATCGCCATCTGTGCCTGCATGGCCATTTCTATCAACCCCCGCGCGAAAATCCTTTCACGCACCTCATGCCCAGAGAACCGGGCGCGGAACCCTACCACGACTTCAACGAAAAGATTACCGTCGAGTGCTATCGCCCCAACGCTGAGATCGGCAATTTCGAGCGCATCAGCTTTGATTTCGGTCCCACCCTCGCTGCCTGGCTCGCCCGCTATGCCCAGGATGTTTACTTGCGCATCATCGAATCGGATCAGATCCACCGCTCGCGCTACGGCGTGGGCAATGCCCTGGCGCACGCCTATAACCATACCATTTTGCCGCTGGCCACCTCGCGCGACAAAGCCACGCAGATCGCCTGGGGCATCAGCGATTTCCGCAACCGCTTCGGCGCGCAGCCGCACGGCATGTGGCTGGCTGAAACCGCCGTCGATCTGGAAACGCTGGCATTGCTGGCCGAGCGCGGCATCGAGTTCACGGTGCTGGCTCCCTGGCAGGCGGCCCGCAGCATCGACCCCAGCGAGCCATATTGGGTGGAATTGCCCGGCGGGCGGCGCATCGCCGTCTTTTTCTATAACGGCCCCATGAGCGGCGATGTCTCATTCAATGACAGCGTCACCGCCAACGCCGATACCTTCGCCGCGCCCTATCTCGCGCGCCATGTCAACTGGGAAAAAGAGCAACGCGGCGAAGATCAACTGTTGCTGATCGCCACTGATGGCGAGTTATATGGCCACCACAAGCCCTATCGCGATCTGTTCCTCTCGCATCTGACGCAGCAGAGCGGACCCGCTTTCGGTTACGAGATCACCTCGCTCGCCCGCTATTTGCGCGCTCACCCCCCCGTGCAGACCGTCGAGATCGTCGCGCCCAGCGCGTGGAGTTGCGCGCACGGTGTGGCCCGCTGGAGCACGGGATGCAGTTGCACCGAGGGCGACGCCTCGTGGAAGCCCGTCCTCTTGCGCGCCCTGCGCAATCTGGCCGACCGCATAGACGCGCTGTTCGAGCGCCACGCCGCCGC
>JAJPKG010000297.1 GCA_021323815.1 Pseudomonadota bacterium | reverse complement strand
TTTCTCCTAAGTGTCACTGAAGTACTAGTACCGCTTCCACGTCCTCTTGACAAGCATCGAGAGTGTTCTGTATCTCAGAACCAATAGAATCGTGATCGATTCTACCGGGCGCTAAGACATTTTGAACTAAAGCCGCAAAGTTCGAGGGGTCACAGCGAGGATTGAAAGAAACTATTGGGACTACGATACGGTGAATCAAGATGTGATAGTTTTTCTATCCCATTCATCAGGAAAGGGAGGCAGTACGTGACCAAACAGCAAGTGGGAACAATAGCTCTTACAAAACATTCCAACGCTAACACAGCCAGCAAGCCAAACGTTTTCGTAAGCTACGGTTATCACGACAGCGCATTCGTGCATCGCTTGGTAAAGGATCTTCGGAAATCGCTGGGGGCCGAAGCTGTGTGGTGTGACTCTTTAGGGGGTGTCTATTGCGGCGATGCCTGGTGGCAAAAGGTGGGAGTGAAATTACAGGGCGAGATGCCTTTATTGTTGTAATTTCACCTGATGCACTCGCGTCAGGATGGGTAAGGGAAGAGGTTGCTCTTGCTCGTAAGCAAAGTGTAGAGCATGGCAAGCTTATCATTCCTGTAAAACTACACCCTTGCACTCTACCAAGCGAGCTAAAAGATTGGGAACTTCCTCACTGGGTGGATTTTTCTAACCCGCTTGAATACACAGCAAAGAAACGAGAGCTTCTTGCCTCTTTACGTCGTCAGCGTACATAGGATGCTGGGTTATCTTTGAAGGTATCTGCTTTCCCATGTTGAGCAGGTACCTTCTTCCCAGGAAATCGACTGTTACCTAAGTTTGCCTTATAGTACTCTTACTACAATTCTCACCGTATTTGGGAACGATTCGTGGTAGCGAGTTTCAGATATCCGCCTTTGTGACGCGTGGAAATCTGAGATAGATGTTCTACGATGCGGGAGAAAAAACAGGCGAAGGAGGGAGTCCAATGGTGTATTCACCGGTGGAAGTGAAGGTGTGGGGCGATCTCGCATGTTTCACGAGACCGGAGATGAAAGTGGAGCGCGTCAGCTATGAGGTGATGACGCCCTCGGCGGCGCGCGGCGTGTTGGAGGCCATCTTCTGGAAGCCGGAATTTCAGTGGCATGTCCGCGAGATTCGCGTGTTGCGCGACGTGAAATTCTTCTCGGTGTTGCGCAACGAAGTGAACAACCGCGCTTCATATCGTTCGGCGCGCCAGCGGGTTGAACAGGGCGGAACGAATTATGCTGAGGATGACCGCGCCCAGCGGCATACCCTGGCCTTGCGCGATGTGGCGTATATCATCACGGCAGATGTAGCCTTGCGCGCAGATGTGACGGAAGATCCAGCGAAATATCGCGATCAGTTCCGGCGGCGCGTGGAGCGCGGGCAATGTTACCACATGCCTTATCTGGGATGCCGTGAATTCACCGGCGCATTCGGTGAGCCAGATGGCACAGAGCAGCCCATCGACCGCACAGGCGAATTGGGCATGATGCTCTTTGACATCCGCTACGACCCCGATGGCAGCGGGCGGGGACAGCCGCGCTTCTTTCAACCGAGCCTGGATCACGGCATCTTGCGCGTGCCGGCCTCGCTCTATGAAAGAGGTGCGTGATGTTTCTCCAACGGTTGCGCGAATATGCCGAGCAGATGGAGAATCTTCCACCACCCATGTATCAGCGCGTCGCGGTGAGTTATGTCATCGCGTTGGACGCCGAGGGGCGACCACAAGGTGTCATCAGCCGTAAGCCTCAGAAAAACAAACGTGGGCCAGAGGAGATGGTTCCTGATCTCAAACGCTCGGTGGCCATCAGCCCTAAGCTGCTGGTGGATAACGCAGAATATGTGCTGGGCATCGGGCGCGCAGACAGCAATCCGGAGCGCGTGCGCCAGCAACACGCGGCTTTCGTAGCGCTGGTGCAAGATTGTGTCGAGCAGACGGGCAATGGGCGTGTGCAAGCGGTCCTGCGATTTTTGACCGAGTTCCGCGATCAACTTGTCCTCCCCGATGAGTTCGATCCATCGGAAAACATCATGTTCGAGGTCGAAAAGCGCAATCCTGTCAACGATCCCGATGTTCAGCGCTATTGGGCGAAAAAGGCTGCGACGGGCGCTGACGCACTGTTGATGCAATGCCTGGTGTGCGGCGAGATGCGCCCGCCTGTCGCACGACTCCCCATCTCCATCAAGGGCATCTATGGCGGGCCGAGCAGTGGCATGGCGCTGATCTCCGCGAATGCGCAAGCCTTCGAGTCCTATGGTCTGGAAGCATCGCTCATCGCGCCGACCTGTGAGGACTGCGGCCAGCGTTTCGGCAATGCGTTGAACACGCTGCTGAAACAAGACGACACACATCTGACGGTCGCGCCGGTGGTCTACATCTTTTGGGCGCGCGAGCCGCTCCCATTCTCTGTGACATCACTGCTGTCGCAAGCAGAAGCCCAGGACGTGCAGGCATTTTTGCAAGCGCCCTGGCGCGGTCAGCCTGAGGCCGCGCAGATGCAAGTGTCTCCTTTTTATGCCGCCGTGCTCTCTGCCAGCGGAGCGCGTGTGGCCGTGCGCGACTGGCTGGAAACGACGCTGGATGCCGCACAGACGCACCTGGAACGCTATTTCCAGTTGCAACGCCTAAAAGATGCGAAGGGCGAGGATCGCTTTCTTCCCCTCTATCGCCTGGCACGGGCGACCATCAACAGCAAGAGCCAGCGCGAAGATCCCCCAGCACAGGTAGTGGAGGCGCTCTTGCACGTGGCCATGCACGGCGGCAAATTGCCCGACGGCGTGCTATATCAGGTTGTGCGCCGGGTGCGATCTGAAGGTCAGGTGACAGACGCTCATGCGGCAGTGATCAAGATGGCGTTGTTATCGCAGTTCGTTGAAGAAGGGAACCATAATATGGATGGCATTGAACCGGTAGCTAGCCGGAAGAACGGGGAGCATCGCATAGGAGCGCATGCCGAGGATCTGACGATTCTGGATGAGACAATCACCGCCCCGGCATATCTCTGCGGGCGGCTGCTTTCCGTGCTGGAATCGTTGCAACGGGTGGCGTTGGACAACAAAGTGAACGCGACGATTGTAGATCGCTATTACGGTACGGCGTCGTCAGCGCCTGCATCAGTGTTTGGCCGTCTGATGCGTAATGGGCAGGCGCATTTGGGCAAGCTGCGGCGCGACAAGCCTGGTGCCTTCAACCGGCTGGATAAACAACTGCAAGAGATCATGGGCAGCTTAAAAGCAGGTTTTCCCACGACCTTGGACATGAAACAGCAGGCGTTGTTCGCACTCGGTTACTATCACCAGAAAGCAGATGACATTCGGGCGGGGCTTGCGGCAAAGGAAGCGCGCAAACAAGGCAAGCTGAGCGAAGCCGACACCGGCATGGAAGATCTGGCCGGCCAGTAATTCCAAACGTATCCATACCGCAACATTCGATTTCGGCGTGACCACGATGCACGCCATCACCTGCACAAGGAGAACAGCAATGCCCATTTACACCGACCCGACCAAGCGCCACGATTTCGTGTTCCTGTTCGATGTGACGAACGGCAACCCCAACGGCGATCCCGATGCGGGCAACCTCCCGCGTATTGATCCTGAGACGATGCATGGGCTGGTGACGGATGTTTCCATCAAGCGCAAGATCCGCGATTACGTGGATGTGACACGTGGCAACCAACCTGGCTTTCGCATCTTCATTCAGAGCAAGGGGTATGCCTTGAACGATCTCATCGCAGAGTCAAAGGCTGCCTTGCCCCAAACAGCACAAGCGCAGGTAGATGACGACGACGAAGACACCAAGAAAGCGAAGGGCAAGACAACGCTCAGCTCTGCTGAACGCCGCAACTATGAAAATATGCGCCAGAAGTGGATGTGCGAGCAGTTTTACGACGTGCGCACTTTTGGTGCGGTGATGTCCACCGGTGAGAAGGACAAGGACGGCGGCAAGATGCGCGGCGCAGGCCAGGTGCGCGGCCCAGTGCAACTTACCTTCGCACGCTCCGTCGATCCCGTTGTGCCGCTGGATCTTGCCATCACGCGCGTCGCCATCACCAAAGCGGAGGATGACAAGCGCACCGAGATCGGGCGCAAGGCGCTGTTGCCCTACGCTCTTTACCTCGGCCACGGTTTTGTCACGCCACATTTCGCGCAGCAGACGGGCTTCGCAGCGGACGATTTGGCGGTCTTCTGGGAAGCATTGCAGCGCTGCTGGGAACTGGATCGCTCAGCCAGCCGGGGCATGCTGGCCTTGCGTGGGCTGTATATCTTCTCGCATGAAAACGCGCTGGGCAACGCTCCGGCGCATCAGCTTTTCGAGCGCATTCATGTGGAACATGTCCCCATGGCGCGCAGCTTCCGCGACTATGCGATTGCGCTGCACGAAGCGAACATGCCGGCGGGCGTGACGCTGACGCGGCTGGTGGGCTAATCACCTGCTGTTGTCCATCCCTTCCTCACTGCATGTGAGGAAGGGGCACCTGCTGAGGAGAGCGATGCTATGCAAGATGCTGAAGTGAAGGCCGAGGATGAGCAAGAGCGGATCATGATCTCGGCGTTGGAACATCACAGTTATTGCCCGCGCCAATGTGCGCTGATTCACATCGAGCAGACATTCGATGAGAATATTTATACGATGCGTGGCCACCTGGCACACGAGCGTGTGGATAGCGAAATGACGCGCCGGGAGCGTGGGATGCGGGTGGAACGCGCTCTTCCTCTGTGGTCCGTGCGTTTGGGGCTGACGGGTCGGGCGGACGTAGTGGAGTTTCACGGCGACACACCCTATCCGGTTGAATATAAAGTGGGCAAGCAACGAGAGTGGGAGCACGAAGCGATTCAACTGTGCGCTCAAGCGCTGTGCCTGGAAGAGATGTTCGGCGTTCCTGTTCCTGCTGGGGCGGTCTATTACTGTACCTCACGCACGCGCCGCGAGATCGTGATTGATGCGGCTCTGCGGGAGCGCGTGGAAGCCATGACGCTGGCGACGCGCGATCTGCTGCGCGCGGAACAGTTACCCGCAGCCCCAAACGACCAACGTTGTGTGCGGTGCTCGCTGCTCGATTCATGTCTGCCCGCCGTGGTGGTGCGCCCTGGGCGGCTGAAAACGGCAAAACAAGCGCTTTTCGACCGAACTGATGACAGCTAGGACGGGGAAGAACGGGAGGAACCGATGCGAGATTTGTTGAATACGCTCTTTGTGACGACTGAACACGCCTATTTACATCTGGACCACGACACCATCCGCATGGAGGTGGGATCAGAAAAGGTCATGCAGATGCCGCTGTTACACCTGGGGGCTATCGTATGTTTCGGCGACATCATGCTCAGTCCGGCATTACTGCGGCGATGCGCAGAAGATGGTCGTTCAATCATTTTGCTGGATCAAACCGGGCGCTTTCGGGCACGCGTGGAGGGTCCAACGAATGGCAACGTGCTGTTGCGCCGGGCGCAGCATATCGCGCTCTCCTCAGAATCCGCCACTTGTGCCATC
>JAJPKG010000005.1 GCA_021323815.1 Pseudomonadota bacterium | reverse complement strand
GATGGCACACGGCGACCTGGACCTGACGAATGTGCTGGTGCAGACACGCGACGGCCTACCCCATCTGCGCCTGATCGATTACGACAACCTCTGGATTCCGCCGCTGGCTGGCCGTCACCAGACGGAAAACGGCCACGAACACTTCCAGCATCCGGCGTTTCTGCCGCCTAACGAGCGCCCTTATACCGCCGAGATGGATCGCTTCGCGGCGCTGGTCATCTATCTTTCCTTGCTGGCACTGAACCAGCAGCCACAGGTATATGACGACTGGGAAGCGGACGAAAGCTCATTCCTGCTGCTGTTGCGCTCGGATTACCAGCAGATCGCACCGCTCAGCCCGCGCCTGGCCTATTTGCGCGCCATGCCCGGTCTGGCACCGTATGTGGACGCGCTGGTGGCCTCGCTGGCAGAACAGCGCATGCCGGCACCCGTCACCGCCCTGGCGCGCGACTTCCCCATCCCGCTGATCGCGCCGCATCGTCCCGTGCCGCCGGCCCCCGTCGGGCATAGGCCGCGCCCCCAGGTGGATCTGCGCCCGCGCGTGATGGCGTTTCCCGATGCCCCGCCACCGGCCATTCGCACTCCCTCACCAGCCCAACCAGCGTCTCACCCGCCGCCGCATCTGGGCACAGGCATCGCGCCCCTGACGCCATCCAACCGGAACCAAGCGCCGCACCGGCCATCTGCCATGCGCAAAGCGCCCTCCCTGCCGGAACTGCCGATCCATGCCGGCGGTCCCACGCCGCACACACCACTCTATGCGATCAGCGACATGACGCCACCTCCGCCCGGCGCGCGACCGCTCTTTGTCGGCACCATTTCTCTGCCGGTGGCGCTCCGCCGCATCGGGCTGATCGCATTGATCACGCTCATCCTTGTTCTGGCACTGGCGATCAGTTTTCACCACTGAGTGCACTCAAGAGATGGCAGGCGTCGTCACGCCACGCTGGTTCCAGGAAATGGGTGATTCTCATATCAATGACACGCATATGCTTCCCTCAGCGTTGATAGATCGGTGAGGGAAGTATATTAATATACTATCTTTGCACGATACTATCATCAAAAGAGCATATCAGAGAACAAATTCCCCTTTTATCCTCGTCGGCAAATCGGCAAAAATATGATCATTGATTTTTCGCCGCGAATCGGCTATAGTAGTTCTTGCTTCTCTCAGGCTCAGCCGTCCGTCCCGTTCACCCAAGAAAGGACTGTGGCATGAACGTCATCTTCATGTCGTACCGCCGCGAAGATACGGACCTATTCGATCCCTCAGGCGCGCCTGCTTATGCCCCATGCACTGATCTCTACACCTATCTGTGCCGACATTTCGGCAAAGACCTGGTCTTCAAAGATAATCGTGTTATTCCGGTCGGCGTGCGATTCGATGAATACATCACCCAGCATGTCGAAGCGGCGCAGGTCTTTCTGGAACTCATCGGCCCACGTTGGGCCAGCATCACGGATGAGCAAGGAAAGCAGCGTCTCGCGCAGCCAAATGACATGGTGCGCTATGAGATTATCACTGCCATGCGGCGCGGCATCCCCATCATTCCAGTGTTTTGCGATACGCCGGTTCCTGCTGCTGAGCACATTCCAGAGGAATTGCGCCCGCTCTTAAAATACAATGGCGTTTTCGTGCATCATGATTCCCTTGCCTCGGAAATGCCGCAGTTTATTGCTGCCATTGAGCATTGGATTCCCCCGAACGATGAATATTCATATCGCGTCTATGGCGATAGCAAAGCCATGATCCCGCCGCTGATTCGCATTCCCACGGGGCCATTCACGATGGGCGCTGACACAAATGATAGCGAGCAGCCCGCACATCAAGTGACGCTGCCGGATTATTCCATCGCCGCGCATCCCGTCACAGTGGAAGAATATCGGCTTTTCGTGGAAGCGACGAAACACGCGCCCCCAGCCAGCGCCGGCAACATCTATTGGACGATGCAACTTCAGCACAAAAACCATCCGGTGGTGAATGTGACCTGGCACGACGCGGTAGCCTACGCTGCATGGCTGCGGGATCTCACCGGCCAGGCATGGCATCTGCCGAGCGAGGCGCAATGGGAAAAAGCAGCGCGTGGCACCGACAGCCGCCTCTATCCCTGGGGCAACGAATGGAATCCCGCCAAGGCCAACACCAGCGAAGGCGGCAGGCACGCCACCACCAAGATCAAGAGTTATCCGCAGGGCAAGAGCAGTTATGGCGTGTGGGATATGGCCGGCAACGTGTGGGAATGGACCGCCAGCCTATACCAGCCATATAGCAAAGACGCTCACAAACGCTACGACGATCTGCAAACGCCCGGTTCCCGTGTGCGGCGCGGCGGATCGTGGTGCGATGAACATATCTTTGCCACGACCACGCGGCGTTTATCCAACAACCCTAGCTATTTCCAGCCAAACCTCGGTTTCCGTCTGGCGCTTGGCTAGCACATTCATTTTTTCGGCAGGTACTTTTTGGCGTTCAGCTTGTGTTCAGCGCGATATCCAGGTACACTGATTGGCAAACGGCCAACCTAACTGGAAGCGCGCATTCATTCCGTTAGGAGGTTCAACTCATGGCTAACCCACAACAGCAGCAACAATGGCTCGGCCTGTTCAACGATCCCGATCCGGCAAAACTGGCACAGCTGGGACCGCAGTTCAAAGATTTCGTGCGTTACGTCTTCGAGCGCGCGGGGTATGCAGTGGAACCCTATACAAATCCAGGTGCCGATTTTGAGTTGCTCAATGAAGGGCGAAAGTTAGGCTATCTTGCCGTTTCCGGTGCTGCACAATATAATGTTGGAGCTGGTCCAGTCTTAGCTTTGAATGGCATTCAAACACTTCGCGGTACTGAGCGCTTTCTAGTCACTCAGAATGATTTTACCCCACAAGCCTATGATGAAGTCCCTCGAATGAAAGAGGTTCGCTTAATCAATGGCCAGAAACTTCGCCGTTACATCAGTTACATACGTGGAACACGCCATCCTAAATCGCGTGGCGCTCCCATTAGTCCAGCAGCATTATTTGATAACGAGCCTTCAAAACGGCCCAAAACGCAAACTAAAGTATTGACCTTCGCTAACAACAAAGGGGGCGTCTGCAAAACCACCTCTGCTTTAGCGTTTGCGCTGCTCCTCGCCGCCGAGCATAATAAACGAGTGCTCTTGATCGATTTGGATGATCAAGCTAATCTTACTCAGGGTGCGCTTGGCTCTACAAGATATATTGAACCCAACATAGCTGACTATTTTGTTGGCGTATCTCCGCTACCAGCCCTTGTCCGACCGAGCCGATATAACAATATCTGGATTATCCCGTCGCATCCAGATCTGAGATTGACTCTTTCTCATCATGTTGATTGGCTTGAAACCGAGCAACTTTTCACAGATGGAGTCCATCACCCGTCGCTTGTTATTCCACAGACAGGAGAGAATTTTGATTGGATCATCATCGATACACCACCTTCCCTTTCGCTGTATACACGTGCGGCTTTACTCGCCGCTCACTATGTGTTGGCACCATTCACGCCTTCGCTATTTGATCAAGCAGGGTTAATAAACCTGCTTGAAACGCTCAAAGACATCAACTGCATTACAAATGCAGGTGATCAAACCCAAGTGCTAGGTTGCTTTGCAACGAGATGGAAACGTGGTGTAGCAATCCGAGAAGGGCTTTCAACGATGCAGCAGATTGCCATATCTGCGAATGCGCCGTTGTTCGATCCTGTTATAGGAGATGACACGAACAACGTGAGCAAACTTCTCAGAGAGAAAACTGCGGTGAATATCACCAAAGAACACGGGGTTTTCGATGATTATCGAGATCTTCTTCGGGAGGTAAGAAACAATGTCGGCGACAATTGAAAAACCAGCAACAACCTCGCAAAGAACCATCAGCGCAACATCGGAATTACGCAAAATCTACGGATTTCAAGACGTAAAGGCGTTGAGTGCTGCAATCGCGGAAGCGGCGGTCGAGGAATCTCGATCAAATCCTGCTTTTGCTTCACGGGTTCGAGCAATCTATGCCGAATTAAACCCAAAAACGCCTTCTCCACGAAAAAAAGGCGGTGCAACATCAAGGCAGTCTAAAGTCCGACCAATAGCAAAAGTGGAAGGATTTATTCCCGATCCTTTCGCGCCAATCGATCCCTATTTCTACCGTAGGATTTACGGGGACGAACAACTTCCACTTGCGCTCGGCGAATTAAGTCTCGTAACGCTTAAAGACATCGCCAAGCGCCTGATGGTCGAGCATCCAGGCACGAAACCGGCGAGCCTGGCGAAGAAAGATGTCGTCATCGCCTACATCGTGGAGATCGTCACCGGGAAGCAATAACGCCGCCCACCAGCAGCCCGGAGGGGTTTC
>JAJPKG010000129.1 GCA_021323815.1 Pseudomonadota bacterium | reverse complement strand
TCCGGGAGGAGGATATGGCTTCGGCGTGCGCCTCTTTTCGCCAGACTTCACTGCTAGTATACCTGGAAACGCAGTGGCTGTCAAGGGTATGGTCACTGGCTCAAGCCAACGCAAGCCCTTGCATCCGCACGCCCTAAAGGGACGGCGGCTTTACGGGCTATTCTGTAAGGGGTATGGCATATGGCATCAGGCACGGCGAAGCTGGCGATTGATGATGCGCTGTTTACGCTGCTGGCGCATGTGGGGCTGGGCAAGGCGCGCGAGAAACTGCCGGCGATGCTGCAAAAGATCCCGGTGACGGTGATCAAGATCGCCACGCACCCGCATGGCATCGAGATTCGCGGGCTGGGTTTCATCAAGCCGGTTTTTCAGCCTTCCATCAGCCCGGATGGCTTGATTGACCTCCGCTTGCAAGTCAACACGCTGGATCTGAGCGCGCTGGGCGATCTGCTGCGCAATTTGATCAACGATCAGGTGGATGAGCTGCGCAAACTGGTGGAAGATCAAGGGCTGCATTTCCACCTGCGCGAGGTGCAGACCAGGCAGAACGAACTGGTCATCACGGCAACGGTGACGGATTAAGCGACCAAAGGGACGGGAACGCGAAGATCACGAAGGTTACGAAGAACGCGAAGGTTTGAAGATGTGTGGCGCGTTAGGCTTTCGTGTTCAAACTATACATAACAAGGAGCCATGCCTATGCCCCGCAGCGATAATCGTGCGGCTGATGCCCTGCGCCCGGTCGAGATCATCCCCAACTGGAATGCGTATGCCGAGGGATCGGCGCTGATCAGCGTGGGGCAGACGCGGGTGTTGTGCACCGCCAGCGTCAGCGAATCGGTGCCGCCCTTTTTGCTGGGGCGCGGCCAGGGCTGGGTGACGGCGGAATATAGCATGCTGCCGCGCGCCACGCACACGCGCTCAGACCGCGAGGCGGCGCGGGGGAAGATCGGCGGGCGAACGCATGAGATCCAGCGGCTGATCGGGCGCTCGCTGCGGGCGATTGTCGATCTGCCGGCATTGGGCGAGCGCAGCATCACGCTGGACTGCGACGTGCTGCAAGCCGACGGGGGCACGCGCTGCGCCAGCATCACGGGGGCTTATGTGGCGCTGGCCCTGGCCTGCCGCAAGCTGCGCGCGCAAGGCGTGCTCGCCAGCGATCCGCTGCGCGCCCAAGTCGCTGCCGTCTCGGTGGGCATCATCGATGGCGCGCCGCTGCTGGATCTCAATTATGCGGAAGATTCCCACGCGGAAACGGATGCGAACATCGTGATGACCTCAGCGGGGGCGTTCGTGGAAGTGCAGGCCACCGCCGAGGGCGCGCCTTTCAGCCGCCACGATCTCGCCGCGCTGCTGGATCTCGCCGAGGGCGGGATCGCGCAATTGTTTGCGCTGCAACGGAAAGCGGTGGAGGGGGGAACAGTGGGCGGTTAATGTGGTTTTTGCACATGAGCGGGGTCAGCGTATAGCGAGGCCGCCCGGCGGGTAAACCCACTGGGCTTCGTTCGCGAAGCTTGCCTTCGCAGGCTGGGTCAGCCCGATGAGGATCGCACTCCGGCGACGTTTCTGTTCGGTGTACACGATCACGGATCGTGCGTCGCCCAGGCTCCGTAGGGAGCCTTCGTGATCGAATCCCAGCGGCTTCAGCCGCCGGGCGGCCCCGCATGGGGATCCGTCTGCTTGTGGCCGTGATCCCGTCCGGTGTTCTTGCCATGTGCGATCTCGTTCGTGACGGAATGTATTTGCCGCGCGCCACTGCCATTCGCTGTCTGACATAACGTGTTCAACCACATCAACCGCTGGCTATCTCGTCGGCAGTTCAATCGCAAGCCCTTCCAGCGCGTCGTCTTCGGTCCACACCATGTGGTCGATATCCAGCGGCCACAGCACGGCGTCGCCGGCGTGCAGGGGGCGCGTCTCGCCCTGCGGCCCGCCGATGCGCACGAACCCCTGCCCGCGCAGCACCACGAACAGCGTGTTGCGCGGATTGTTATGCTCGAACATCCGAGCATGCGGCTCGAAATAGAGCGCGACCACCGCCGCGTCGCTGTGGTCGATGAGGATCGGCAGCCCATTGAAGCGTGCCGCCATCTGCTCGTCGCTCATCCCAGCCACCTGCTCGCGCCCAAAGAGGATTGGTGCCGCAGACATCCCCACGTGCGGCGACGGCATCAACGTTTTCATCTCACTGCTGAACCGACGGATTTGCATCGCTGCCCTCCTCAATTTGACGAACCGTCATGGCGATGTATACCATGAAGCTAGCATCTCGATAGGAGCCAATCTGATGAACCCCAGCGACACCAGCGATTCGATGCCCGATTGTTATATCGACCAGTTCGCGCACAACCTGCCGCATCGTGGTCCGGCAGTGGTGCGCAAGTGCGGCCATCAGGCATGCGATCCGCACACCATCACCTATTATGGCACAGGCGACGATCCTGAAGCCGAGGGCGACTATTGCATGGTGTGCTATGGCCGCGCGCTGGGCATTTGGCCGGACAAGATGCTGGAACAAGCGGCAGGGGGTGCGAGGGGCTAAACCCCCCGGCGATCGCGCCCGGCGATTACGTCGCCCCCGGCGGCCAGCCCCCATGCGCCTCAATGGCATCGTCGATGGCGGACATCAGGCGAATGGTTTCGCTCAGCGCGCCCACCACGCGCCGATAATGGTTCAGGTCGTCATAGCTCAGCGTGCGGCCCTTGCGATCTTTCAGCCATTTGTGACAGACCTGATAGCCGCCGACATGAAATTCCCAGACTTCCGGCGCGACGCCGGCGAAATATTGCGTGGCGTTGATATAGACCCGCCCAACGGGATCGTTCGGTGTGGGCGGAGCATAGCGCACGTCGCTCACCACGTTGTCGCCCGGCTGCGGAAAGTCAGGCAAGCGCGGTGCCGTGCGTTCCATCAGGTGCAGCCCCACCAGTTCGTCGCCAAGCCGGCACAGGTCACGGAAGAGCGCGGTGTCACCCGTCAGCGGCAGACGTGGGAAGTCGGTCTTCAGATATTCGGCGTAGCGCTCGCGATATTCCGGCGAGTGAAAGACGGCATACATATAGCTGAAGACATCTGTGGCGGCTTGCGGCGGGTTCCGGTTCTGTGTCAGGGAACGGGGTGGCGCATCACGGTTGAGACGCTTGGGGCGCTAACCCCAGCCGCTCACGCACCTGATCAATGCTGTCGGTGGTGATATGCAACACAATCGCTTCCAGCGTCGCCTCATCTGCGTTTGGCAGCGCATCCAGAATGTCTTGCGGCACGGTGCCGAAACGGCCTTCCAGCGCGCGCTGCACCATCCGTTGTTCGCCGCGTTGTTCGCCGCGTTGTTCGCCGCGTTGCAAGATCTCCTGATACCATTCCGACTCAGTGATGAAGGTGTTCATCAGCGCATTCTCCTTCAGATAGGTGAGGACTGTATCCCGGCCAAATTTTCGGATGGCAAACAACACCAGATAGTTCAAGGCGTTGCCCCGTTCCGCTACATCGGCGATTTGCTCTATCTGGCTGGCAGCTTGTCCCACGCTCTCCATCGTCGCGCCCTTGAGCAAGGGGGTGAAGATCAATGGTGCCTGTTGCCCCGATGCCAGCCACTCCTCGACTGGTTCTTCCCACAGTTTGATCACCTGATAGTTCAACGTCACCACCGGTCCACCCGGCCCATCCATCTGCCAGGAAGCATCAGGTACATTGACCGGAAACAGATAGATGACGATAGGCAGGACGGGGAGCTTTCTGCGGATCCACGTCAGGCCGATGTACTGCAAGATGCGTGCGGGCATAGTGGGATCGGCTGCCGTCTGCACCTCGACATGCAAGATATATTCCTTTCCATGATACCGTATCCGCAGCAGCACATCAACATAAAGCGATTCGCGTGGCAGTTCAGGGGAAAGCACTTCCAGCAACTCTGCTCCTGGCAGGATGCGTGCCAGAAATTGCGCTGGCTCCTTCTCGAACATCACCTTGAAGGCGTTATCGTTCGTTGGCATATTCCCTCCATGCAAAATAACATGAGATGCCTCACCCCAGCACGCGCTGCACAGCGCGCTGCCAGCCGGCGTATTTCGCGGCGCGCTCTTCGGCGGGCATGGTGGGGGTGAAGCGGCGATCCAGCGCCCAGTGGGATTGCAATGTCGCCAGGTCAGGATACACGCCCGTCGCGATGCCGGCGAGATAGGCCGCGCCGAGAGCGGTGGTTTCAGTGACGCGCGGGCGCTCCACAGGAAGATTCAGGATGTCAGCCTGGAATTGCATCAGCAGATTGTTGACGGCAGCGCCGCCGTCCACGCGCAGCGCTTGCAGGGGCGCGGCGTTGCCCTGCGCGGCCATGTCGGCCAGCATCGCGTCCAGCACGTCGCGGGTCTGATAGGCCATGCTGGCGATGGTGGCGCGGGCGATGTGCGCGGCGGTGGTGCCGCGCGTCAGCCCCAAAATCGCCCCCCGCGCTTCGGCATCCCAATAGGGCGCGCCCAGGCCGGTGAAGGCCGGCACCAGATAGACGCCACCGGTGTCGGACACGCTCGCCGCCAGCGCCTCCACGTCGCTGCTCTGCTTGATGATCCCCAGCCCATCGCGCAACCACTGCACGGCAGCGCCGCCGACGAAGATGCTGCCTTCCAGGGCATAAGTGATGGCGGGGGCGTTCGCCGCGCCCAGCCCCCAGGCGATGGTGGTCAGCAGCCCGTGTTTGCTGGCGACCGGCGCAGAGCCGGTGTTGAGCATCAGAAAGATGCCGGTGCCATAGGTATTTTTCGCCATCCCCGGCGCGAAGCACGCCTGGCCAAAGGTCGCCGCCTGCTGATCGCCCGCCGCGCCCGCCAGGGGGATCTCCCCGCCGAAAAGCGCTGGATCAGTCATGCCATAGATCTGGCTGGATGGCAACACGCGTGGCAACATCGCGCGCGGGATGCCCAGTTCGCGCAGCAGGTCGTCATCCCAATCAAGCGTATGAATATTGAAGATCAGGGTGCGCGAGGCGTTGGAATAGTCCGTCGCGTGAACTTTGCCGCCGGAAAGCCGCCACAGCAAGAAGGTGTCGATGGTGCCAAAGGCGATCTCGCCCGCTTCGGCCCGCGCCCGCAACCCCGGCACGTTCTCCAGCAGCCAGGCGATCTTGGTGCCGGAAAAATAAGCGTCGATGACCAGTCCCGTCTTGGCACGCACGGCATCCGCCAGCCCGCGGGCGCGCAGGTCGGCGCAGATCGGCTCGGTGAGGCGGCTCTGCCAGACGATGGCGTTGTGCACGGGCCTGCCGGTGGCGCGCTCCCACAGCACGGTGGTCTCGCGCTGGTTGGTGATGCCGATGCCGGCCACGTCCGCCGCCGTTGCACCTGCCTGCGCCATCGCCGCGCGCGCCGTCGCCAGTTGCGACTGCCAGATCGCCTCTGGATCGTGTTCCACCAGCCCCGGCGCGGGGAAGATCTGCGGGAACTCTTGCTGCGCCATGCTCACGGGCCGGCCCGCCGCGTCAAAGAGCATCGCCCGCGAGCTGGTCGTTCCTTGATCCAACGCCAGAATGAAGCGCGCCATCGTCGTTTACCTCCTGAAAAATAAGGACGAGAACGCGAAGGACGCGAAGATAACGAAGGGACACAAAGATGGTAAGAAAGACAAAAAAAAGAATGCCTGTCCCTTGAGATTGCACATTCACTCATGTATCCTCGCGTTTCTGCTTAACCTTCGTGATCTTCGCGTTCCCGTCCTTTCATTCGCTGATCGTCTGGATGACATCGTACAACACGCGCAGGCCGAAGCCCAGGTTGGCAACCGAGACGCGCTCGTCGTGGCCGTGCGCCAACGCCTGCACCGGCGGCACGCCCGGTTCCGGCTGGTGGGGCACGAAGCCATACGCTGTGACGCCGAGCGGCGCTAAAAAGCGCGAATCGCTCACCGCCGGGAAAAGATAGGGCGCGACGACAGCGTTGGGTTCTTCTTTGGCGATGGCCGCCTGGATGGCATCGAAGAGCGGGGTGGGGCGCATCTCGTAGCCCGGTGACATCGGTTCCGGCTCGACGGCGACAGCGGGATCGCCGATGTGGCGGCGCAGTTCGCCCACCAGCGTTTCCGCCGTCTGGCCGGGGATGATGCGACAGTCCAGTTTCACTGTCGCCTCGCCGGGGATGACGTTGAGCGCGGTGCCGGCGTGCAGCAGCGTTGGGGTGGCGGTGTTGTGCAGCATGGCGCGCAACCCGTCGGCCACCCGTTGATCCGGCAGGCGCGCAAGGATCGTATCGGAAAGCAGCGGGTTCACCACCTGGGCCAGCATGCCGCGCTGCGGCTGGCGCTGGGTGGCGACGAGGATCTGGATGAAGCGCCGCGCGGTGGGAATGACGTGCAGCGGCAGCGGCGCGCTGGTGACGCGGCTGATGGCCCGCGCCAGACGCGCCACCGCCTGATCAGCGTGCGGAATGGCGGCGTGGCCCGGCTGCCCCCGCGCCCGCAGCGTCACGCGGATCGATCCTTTCTGGGCCAACTCGCAGAGATAGACGCGCTGCCCGCCGATATCCATTCCCATGCCGCCGCCCTCGTTGAGGGCATATTCGGCGTCAACCAGTTCGGGGCGATTCTCCACAATCCATTTCATGCCGTGCGCGCCGCCGTCCTCTTCATCCGCGACGGCCAGCAGGATCAGGTCGCGGCTGAGGCGCTGGCCGGTCTCTTGCGCGCGCTGGGCGAAGTGGAGAAACAGCGTCAGTTCCAGCGCCAGCATGTCCTTCATATCCACCGCGCCGCGCCCATAGATGAAGCCGTCATGCAGCTCACCGCCGAAGGGATCGCGCGTCCACTGGTCGCGTTCGACAGGGACGACATCGGTGTGCGAGACCAGAAGTAATGGCCGCTGCGCACCCGTTCCCGGCAGCCGCGCCCACAGCGACACGCGGCCCGGTGACGGCTCGATCAGGTCCGGCTCGATGCCTGCTGCTTGCAATTGCTCGCGCAGATAGGCCGCCGCCAGATATTCATTGCCGGGGGGATTGGTGGTGTTGCAGCGCAACAACGCCTGCAAGTGGCGCTGCGCTTCATCTGTCAGCATCGCCCAATCGATGCCCGCTGGTGCGTGAATAGTCATGCGAAAACCTCAAACGTGTGAGGCATGCCTCGCCCTTACGGAATGCCGATGCCTCTATAGTACAGTTTGGCGTGCTGCATGCTCATCTACAGTCCGTGAATCTGACACCGCATGCGCGTGGTGGCTGCGCTCACAGCGCTCCCACGCGGCATGTGTCATTCACGATACCATATGAACGCGCAAGATGGGATTCGCCCGCCTGGAATGTGAAGGAGCCAGCCATGCAGCCGAACCGAGAGGCGCAGTCGCCCGCCACGCCGGAGCCGTCTCGCAGCCAACCAAACGCAGGGATGCCGGTCAATCAACCGGAACCGCCCGCGCCCTATTTTCCGCCATCATCCAGCTATTCGCTGCCATTGGGCGTTTCGGGATATGTGACGCCCGCCACGTCTGCCACGTCTGAGCCGTCGTCCTATCCGGCGGCATCGCCCTATCCGCCGCAGCAAGCCTCTGCGCCGCCCCCGCCGGGATACATTCCGCCGCCGAACTACCCGCCGGGAACGTATCCGGCTGCCACCGGCTCGTCGCCGTCAGGGATCTACATGCCGCCGTCTCAGATCTATCAGGTGTCCGGCGGCTATCCATCACAGATCATCCGGCAAGAGCGGCAGCCGCGCAATAACGCGCCGCTGGTGGTCACGCTGATCCTCTGCGCGCTGCTCATCGTGGTGGTCGGCGGCGTCGCGTTCGCCCGCAATTTCTTCAGCAATGGGGCCAACAGCGGGCCGAACGCCGCGCTGGTGAGCGGCAACACCACGACGGAACCCACCAACCACCATTTCCAGGTCGGCGACCAGGTGCAGATCGCTCATACCTGGCTGATGACGGTCAACAGCGCCCAGGCCACCGCCGGCAACCAGGTGGA
>JAJPKG010000044.1 GCA_021323815.1 Pseudomonadota bacterium | reverse complement strand
TCCGGGAGGAGGATATGGCTTCGGCGTGCGCCTCTTTTCGCCAGACTTCACTGCTAGTATACCTGGAAACGCAGTGGCTGTCAAGGGTATGGTCACTGGCTCAAGCCTTTGCCTGCCCTTGCATCCGCACGCCCTAAAGGGACGGCGGCTTTACGGGCTATTCTGTAATGTTTCGTAGGGGCGACGGCATGCCTCGCCCGTGACACCCTTGAAAAAATAGTTGCGACCACAAGAAAAAAGGCTCCGAAGAGCCTTCTTTGTGTGAACTGGTAGAGATGAACGTCGTTTACCGGGCGGCGACCACTTCGTGACGTGCCAGGAAATCGCGGAGCGTGCGAGCCTCTTCCTGGGGTGCGAATAGGTCTTCCACGTGACCTTCAGCGCGATCGATCAAGTTGCACAGTTCGCCGAGGGTGAACAGATGCTGATATGGTGTTTGGTCGCGGTGCGTGCCCTCGACAAACAGCCCGTCATGCATCTCGCGCAACGTGATGTGATGCACGCCGTCCTGCTCAAGCACCTGCCCAACAGCGCGCAGGATGCTCTCGTAGCTATAGGTGACTCGCATGGGTTACTCCCAACAGCCCTTTCTGCAATGAAAGTTGACAAACCACAAACGGTGGTTCTTCGCTGGAGATAGGTGTCTCCAACAATGTAGTGTACCTTAGTTTATGACAAGATTCAAGAGTCTATAGGCCAGATTTTTCTGTGGGATTAGTGAGATCGCGCGCAAATGCCACGCGCTGCCGGTCATCCTCCCAATCATGCTCATCCGAATCTGCGCGCAATTTGATCGGCGTCTCAAGGATGACGCAGGCATGGGCCAGGCGCGCATCCGTCAGCAAGGCGCGCAGCCCCTCCAAGCCGATGATGCCCTCGCCCAGCCGCGCGTGCAGGTCGCGATGACCTCCCAAAGTGGTCACAGTATCATTCAGGTGGATGACGCGCACCTGAGCCAGCCCAAAAGCGGCGTCGATGCGGTCCAGCGTGGCGCGGGCGGCTGCGGGCGTGCCGATGTCAAAGCCTGCACCCCACAGATGCGCGGTATCAATGCAGACGCCGATGCGGTCGCCCCAGGCACCCCGTGCCTCTGCCAGCACCTGCGCCATTGCCGTGAAGTCGGAGCCGATGGTGTTGCCCGCGCCCACGTCGTTTTCCAGCAGCAGGCGCGGCCCAGGGGGCAGATCCTCGCGGATGATGCGCAGCGCCTCGCCCAACCGCGCCACGCCCGTCGCCATGCCGTCGCCGCCATGACTGCCGATGTGAAAGACCACATCGCTCGCGCCGATGGTCGCGCCGCGTTCCAGCGTCCACCTCAGCAACCGAATCGATTTCTCGCGGATCTCCGACCGTGCGGATGCGCAGTTGATCAGATATGCCGCGTGGATGACCACCGGCGAGAAGGCGCGCAACGCCTCAGCCAGCGCCGCCGTTTCCTTCGCGTCCTCTCTGGGGGGTGCCCACACACGCGGGCTGCTGACGAAGATCTGGATGGCCTCGCAGCCGATCTCGCGCGCCGTCTGCAACGCCCGCAGGGGACGCGATTCCAGCGGCATGTGCCGGCCAAGCGGCATGGGCATGATCATCAACCTCTCAAGAGTTGAAGACGAGACGCGAAAGCCGCGAAGGAAACGAAGAAGCGCGAAGATTTTGAAAAAATCCGATGTCAATCCATTGACTCTTCAACAAGCGGAACTTTCAAATCCTTCGTGTCTTTCGCCATCTTCGTGTTTCTTCGCATCTCGTCCTTATTTCTCATCCTCCAAAGGGAGGGGCAATTGTTGGGTGTCGCTGGCGGCGACGGCACCGCGAATGGTTTGGGCATCAGCGGCGCGCTGCTCGGCTTCGCTGAGATCGATGGTGGGCAGCGCTTCCAGGCCGCTGAGACCGAACTGTTGCAGGAATTCCAGCGTGGTGCCGAAGAGGATGGGGCGACCAACAGTGTTGGCGCGCCCGACTTCCATCACCAGATTATGCTGCACCAGCGTTTGCAGCGCCCGATCGCTGTTGACGCCGCGAATGGCTTCCAGTTGGGCGCGGGTGATGGGCTGGCGATAGGCGATGATGGCGAGGGTTTCCAGGGCGGCGGTGGTGAGCTTGGCGTGGGTAGGCATCCCCAGCAGCGCCGCCACGAAGCGCGCGTTTTCGGGGGCAGAGACAAGCTGCACCTGGTTGCCGGCGCGTTGCACGCGCAGCCCGCGCCGCTCGCGCTCATACACATCTGCCAGCAGCAGCAGCGCGGCGTTCAGGTCATCGGCTTCCACCCCCAGCAGCTTGCGCAGATCAGCGAGATCCAGCGCGCGGCCCGCGACGAAGAGCACGCTCTCGACGGCGGACATCAACTGGGGCATGGTCAGATCACCAGTTTCAGCAGAAGGCTCGGTCATAGAAACCCGCATCAACCCTGCGGCGGTGGTTGATATTGCGCGCCCCAGCGGTGGATGATCTGGTCGATGGCGTCCAGCCGCTCTTCATGCGCCATATCGCGCGCATACAGCCCTTTGAGGTTATCGCCGATCTGCGTGAGCGTTGACATGATTTCACGCTGCTTGTCTCGCGTCTGGATAGCAAAAACTCGTAATTCCTTGATTTGCTCATCCAACACGGCAATACGTTGCTCAAGAGAGCCTATGCGTTTTTCAAAGCGTGCCTCGAAAGTGTGCATGCGTGCATCAACAATCGCGGCCACACGTTGATCGATAATGGCTGTCACGCGCTCGTCAATCGCCTTGCGCACTTCCTCAGCGATGACGCCCCGCACGGGGGTATCAATTGCCATGTTGATGATGTGAGCTACACGCTCGAAATCAGCATCATCCAGCATGCATGCGCCGCCTTTCTGCGCAATGAAACACAGGATTATAGGGCAATTATAGCATAGGTATTGACAAACGTACAGTGCTTGATGCAGCACTCATCCTTTGAAACGATAGCCCACGCCGCGCACCGTTTGGATCAACTGGGGATTTGAGGGGTCGCGCTCGATCTTCTCGCGCAGCCAGCGCACATGCACATCCACCGTGCGGGTGTCACCGGCATAGTCATAGCCCCACACGTGTTCCAGCAAGCGCCCGCGCGTCAGCACAATGCCGCGATGCTGCACAAGGAACGCCAGCAGATCAAAGAGGCGCGTCGCCAGCTCAACCTCTTGTCCGTCCAGCCACACCTGGCGGCGGTCCAGATCGATACGCAGCGAATCGGCTTCGATGATCCCCTGTTTGACGACGGGCGAGGCGTTTTCGCCGCTGAGCTGCTCTTGCCGGCGCAGTTGTGTGCGGATGCGCGCCCGCAGTTCGGGCCAACTGAACGGCTTGGTCACATAATCATCCGCCCCCAGTTCCAGGCCGAGGATCTTGTCACTTTCCTCGGCGCGGGCGGTCAGCATGATGATGGGGGCGGATTGCGTTTCGGGCATGGCGCGCACCTGTTTACACACTTCCAGGCCGTCCATCCCCGGCAGCATCAGGTCCAGCACAATCAGGTCGGGGCGCGCTTTGCGGGCGGCTTCGACGGCATGCGGGCCATCCGCTGCGGTGACCACCTGATAGCCCTCGTGGCGCAGGCGATAGGCCAGCGTGTCGCGCAGGTTGGGATCGTCTTCGACGAGCAAGATGGTGCTACTCATCGAAATATGCAGCGCGGATACCCCGTGCTTCGAGCAATGGGGAGGAAGCGCTGCCCGCCGTTAGGCGGACCTCCCGTTCGTGTAAGAATAGCCGTCTCCTCG
>JAJPKG010000267.1 GCA_021323815.1 Pseudomonadota bacterium | reverse complement strand
TGATACACCGCAGAAAGGTATAATCGTCTTTCGGCAACCGATCAGCAGCCTCTTGAGCTTCGTCCAACCATTTCAACGCTTCCTCAAATTTCCGTTGCCGTTCGCAAAAGCGCCCCTGCTCAATGGCCATCTGGCATTGCCACTCCCAGGGAATGCTTGCTCGGTGTTCGTCAGAGATTGCCTGCGCTTCAGCGAGTAAGCTGGCAATGGTGTCGAAATCCTTCGATTGATACTTCAAGGTGAGCGGTTTGACCCGCTGCAACAGCGATTTCAGTTCGAGGAGTGGACCTCCCCGTTTGCGAGCCAGGTCGGTCAATATCTCTAAATATTTATTCCGTTCGTTCCATTTTTCGTAAATGTCGGTGAAGCGCGCAATGCAGTCATCCGCCCAAAATTCGATGAAACAGTCTTGCATCTCCTCATCAGCTTCAGACGCCCAATCAAATACCATTTCCAACGTGGCATAGACCTCATCGATGCGATCATATTCCGCCCACCAATCATGAGCCACGTCTGTGGTATGCACCTTGGCGAATTCCAAATATGCCTTGACCCATCGTTTGCGCGCCCCCATCAGCCAAGCCTGATTTTCCGATGACTTTTGTTCAAACGTTGCCACTTCAGCCTCAATATACCTGACGGCCAGCGGCATCAGCGAAAAGCGTTCGTTGCCAGGTTCGCCAGTGCGGATGACCAGATGCAACTCTACCAACTTTTGGAGCAGCACATGCAGGCTTTCGGCCTGGCGTGCCAGCACGGTGGCCAGCATATCCAGGGAGACGCCATTGGGGAACAACGCCAGCACCAGCAAGGTACGATAGGCGTTGATGTTCGTCACGGAAAAGTTGCTGAGCAAATTTTCAAAAATGAAGCGCAGAAGAGGCCCTTTCGCTTCCTTCAAAGCGCGGATGACTTCATATAAGCCGTCACCATACGCGGCAATTCTGCCGATGCCCCACCAGATGACCAGCGGCAGACCGCCTGTCGCATGAATAAAATCCTGAAGACGTTCTGGTTTCGTGCTGGGAAACAACACGTCATAGGTGATATCCCGAATCTCACATTCCTGCGCGATCAGTTCGATGATCTCACTTTGCTCAAGCGGGCGCAAAAAATAGGGTTTGGGGAGATTTCCTTGCCAGCGCGTGGTGAGCAACACTTTTACGGATGGTGGCAAGGCATCGAAAAATGCCAGAATATGTTCCTGGTCATACGAAGGGACGCTTCCGTTCCTGGTTTGACCACCTGTATCGCTTCCTTCTTGCACACCGGTGAGAAATTCCGCATCATCAATGATGATCAAGACACGTCCCGCATCCACTAAGAGTTCGGTAACCTCTTGCTTCTTTTGGGGCAGGGGTCTTGCTTTTATATCGATATCGCGAACGCCGAGCGTGGTGGCAATGACATCATACAGATCTTCAATACGTCGTAACAGATCGTCAGGCGGTTCGATAATTTTGCCGCTCAAAGTCAACCGTCTCCGCTTCGCCGATGACCAGATAACAACATCAAATCGTTCTTGTTCGGGCAACCACTCATAATTTTCCACATACCGCCAGCCGAGATCCAGCGCGAAGCTCCCCAGGCCCATGCCTGGAATGCCAATGAGCGGAACAATCCACGTTTTCGGATCATTCAAGCGTTCTGAGACGGCGGCAAATTCATCTTTTCTGCCGATATAGGTGATGGTACGCTTAGGCAGGTTATGGCGAATGCGCTGTGCCGGGGAAAAATAGCGTCTGAGCACACTTTCAGGATCAGGATGATTGCCGCTTTCCAGCAGGTTCTTGGCCCAGGCACGGTCAAGATGCGCTTGGCTGATGCCAATATGAACCAACCGTTCAAGGAGCGTGGACTTGATATTGCCGGTGTTGTTGCGCCACTTGGCAAGCGTGCTGACAGAGACGTGAAGCTCTGCGGCGAGAGCCGTCATGACCTCAGCCATCGAACGGTCTTGCTGGTCACTCAGCTTGTGGATCAGATAGGTGATGAAGGGACCGGATGCTGACATCGCACACTTCCTCCTTAGCAACTTTTACCACGTCCTTAGGGGGCATCCTCTTTTCAAAGATCAGTGTAGCATACTTTGCTGAAAAATGCTATATTTTTCGAATTATTTCAGCACAACATGTATGATTTCACATCGATTCTCTAAGTTCTAACTTGCTTTAGAACGACGCATTTGTTCCTTGTCAAGAAGACAGATGCGCGGCTATGGAGAAATTTATCCGATTTTCGAGAAATTCATGCTCAAAAGGGTGGTACAATTTACAGAGATATGGTATAGTATGACCAATCCATCAACGACGATGGTCGTCTAAACAAGCAGAGCAGCTTGCCTGTGGCTCTTTGGAGGTACCACAATGGGACTTTATCTGGTGGAGGCATCGACGGTGCCTCAGTCACCCCTGAAACCTGACGACATCGATAACCATTTATCTCTTGTCGAATGGGCTGCCGACGCCATCTCCGCCGGCGTAGGATTCGTCGCGCGGCAATCGCACGTGATCCAGGCTGCAAGCCAAGTGTCGCGGCTCGCCATCGAGGTGGATGGCGAGCCGATTTTGTTGGAGGCGTTGCAGCAAAACCTGACGGCGATCTGGTGTGCGCATCTGCAACAGAGCGCCATTCCCCTGCCAAACCCGATGCTCACCCTTTCCCCGCTCAGCGAGGATGATGTGCCGTTGTGTACCGGGCATGGCATGGAGCTTCAAGTGTATGCCTGGACCTCACCCGCGCTGGATGCGCTTGCCTGCGCCTCCGCATTTGAGGTGCTGGCGGAAAACGCTCTTGCGGCACACGCCGGAGGATATTGCTGCACCAGGCTCTTGGCCGGCGCTTACTCCTCTGAATTGGAGATGCGCCTGATCGCGCAGACGGATGAGCATGCTGATCCCATAGCGTGTTGCCAGGCGGTCAGGAATGCCGTCCATGCCGGTTTGCACCCCCAGGATGCTCAGTGCCAGGTGGATGTCTTCTTTCGTCTGCTCTAGAAAGATGTGCTGCAATCTCTTGACGGCTCACACCCCGTGCAACCCCGTCTCGTTGCGCTGGCGGTCGGCGTGTCGTTCCAGCGCCAGTTCAATCAGCCGGTCGATCAGTTGTGGGTATGGCAGGCCGGTGGCTTCCCAGAGCTTGGGATACATGCTGATCTGCGTGAAGCCGGGCAGGGTGTTGACCTCGTTGATATACACCTGACCAGTGTCACGGTCCAAGAAGAAATCGACGCGAGCCAGGCCATTGAGATCCAGCGCGCGGAAAGCCGTCACAGCCATGCGGCGAATGGCGGCTGCCGTTTCGTCGGGAATAGGCGCGGGGATGAGCAGTTTCGATGCGCCGTCGAGATATTTCGCCTCGTAATCATAAAACTCTTTGCTGGGGACGATCTCGCCCACCACTGAGGCTTGGGGATCGTCATTGCCGAGCACGGCGCATTCGATCTCGCGGCAATTGATCGCCTGCTCGACGATGATCTTGCGGTCATAGCGTGCAGCCAGGGCAAGGGCATCACGCAGTTCGGCGGCATCATGCGCCTTGCTCACGCCGACGCTGGACCCCAGGTTCGCCGGCTTGACGAAAACGGGATAGCCGAAGCGCGTGGCGATTGGCTCCATGACGGCCTCCGCGTCGCGCTCGAAGTCGGCGCGGAAAACAGTGATGCCGGGTACGGTGGGCAGCCCCGCCGCATGAAACAGCAGCTTGGCCTTCTCTTTATCCATTCCCAGCGCGGACCCCAGAATGCCGCAGCCGACATAGGCGATGCCGGCCATTTCCAGCATGCCTTGCAGCGCACCGTCTTCGCCATAGGTGCCGTGCAGCGTAGAAAAGATGACATCCAAATCGCCCAGACTGGATGACGCACCCTGCACCTGCGGCAGCCGCGCGAAGCCCGTCACCTGCACGGCGGCACTCGCAACGGCTTCCGCTTCGGGCGAGGCGGGCGCGTCGCCGGGAGCCATCAGCGCTTGCGGTTCCACGCCGGGAATCCATTGCCCCGACCGGGCGATGGCGATGGGCACGACTTCATAGCGCGACTTGTCAATCGCCGCCATGATCGACCGCGCCGAGGCCACCGACACCTCGTGTTCGCCCGAACGCCCGCCAAACACGATGCCCACCCGCAATTTTCGCTCCATTGCCGCCACGCTCCTCGCTCAGAATCTCGTCTTTATGATATAACGCTGTGTCGCAGGAGCATAGTTCCTTTTCAAAAAAATTCTCTCTCCATTCACAGGATGGAGAGAGAGTGGGGGCAAATCCCATCTTCACCCAGGGAAATCCGCCGGGATGTTATGTATGCCGAGGGTGAGCGAAAGTTCTCCACCATGATGCAGGTCGTGTTCCATCACATGATAGACAATCCAGGCGCGCGACAGGTGGACGATCTTGCCGTCCCAGTCATCCTGGAAAGTCTGCTGCATGTCGGCGTCGTTCCAGCGCTCCAGGCAGCGGGCCATCATTTGCCAGGTGGCATCAAGACCCTCCACCAGCTCAGCGGCAGTGCTACCAGATTCCGCCTTTTCGCGCCACTGCATCACCACCTGGTCGCCGGTCTCGCCCATCGTATAGGTAAACCATCCGGCACGGCAGCCGATGATGTGTGCCACCAGTTCGCCGACGGAGCGCAGATGCGACGCGGCGCGCAATTCCAACTGCTCGGCAGTCAGCGGCGCGATGGCCGCCTTGATGTGCTCCTGATACGTTTTCCAGTTGTAGTAAATCGTGGTCAGGGTAAAATTTTCGTCAGACACGTGAATGCTCCTTGCATGGCACGCAACAGAGGCGCGCACATGTTTTTTCGCCGGCAGACAACGTCCGCATTCTATCACTTCTGCATACGCTGAGGTGATGAGGCAAAGCGGATCGCTATTGACCGGTTTGGCCTCACCTCATTGGCGCAATCATCATCCCATCCGTGCCCGCCAGGTTGTACAATATCAACAAAGCGACAACCAATGGAGGCTGACTTGACCGATGGGGGTTTTGGAGACGCGGATCGATCCACAGAGTGAGGATTTCGCGGCAAACCGGGCGACGATGGCGGCGCTGGTGGAAGAATTGCGCCAGCGCGAGGCTCAGGCGCGGCTGGGCGGGGGCGAAGATGCCATCGCCAAACATCGCAAGCGCGGCAAGCTGCTGGCGCGCGACCGCGTGCAGACGCTGTGCGATCCCGGCACGCCGTTCTTAGAGTTCAATCCGCTGGCAGCGTGGGATATGTATGACAATGATGCGCCGAGCGCGGGCATCGTCACGGGCATCGGCGTGGTGGAAGGGCAAGAGTGCGTTATCGTCGCCAATGATGCCACCGTCAAGGGCGGGACGTATTTCCCCATGACGGTGAAAAAGCACCTGCGTGCCCAGGAGATCGCGCAGCAAAACCACCTGCCATGCATCTATCTGGTGGATTCCGGCGGCGCGAACCTGCCCTTGCAGGCGGATGTCTTCCCCGACCGCGAGCATTTCGGGCGCATCTTCTATAACCAGGCACAGATGTCGGCGCAGGGGATCACGCAGATCGCGGCGGTGATGGGATCTTGCACCGCCGGGGGAGCGTATGTGCCGGCGATGAGCGATGAAACGGTCATCGTGCGCGGCAACGGAACGATCTTCCTGGGTGGCCCGCCGCTGGTGAAGGCCGCCACCGGCGAAGAGGTGTCGGCGGAAGAGCTTGGCGGTGCGGAGGTCCACACGCGCATCTCCGGCGTGGCAGATCACTATGCCGTCAACGACGAGCACGCGCTGGCCATCGTGCGCGAGATCGTGGCGAATCTCAATCGCCCACGCTACGAACCCTGGGAGATCTTGCCGCCGGAAGAGCCGAAGTACGATCCGGCGGAGATCTATGGCATTGTCTCGCGTGACTGGCGGCGCGGTTATGATGTGCGCGAGATCATCGCGCGGCTGGTGGACGGCTCGCGCTTCCACGAATTCAAGGCGAATTACGGCGAGACGCTGGTGTGTGGCTTCGCGCGGTTGTTTGGCTATCCTGTCGGCATCATCGCCAACAACGGCGTTTTGTTCAGCCAGAGCGCGCTGAAGGCGACGCATTTCATCGAGCTATGCTGCGAGCGCAAGACGCCGCTGATTTTCCTGCAAAACATCACCGGCTTCATGGTGGGCCGCCAATATGAAGCGGGCGGCATCGCCAAAGACGGCGCGAAGATGGTGATGGCCGTCGCCAACGCGCAAGTGCCCAAGTTCACCGTGATCATCGGCAACAGTTTTGGGGCCGGCAATTATGGCATGTGCGGTCGCGCCTATGGTCCCCGCCAGTTGTGGATGTGGCCCAACGCGCGCATCTCGGTGATGGGTGGCGAGCAGGCGGCAAACGTGCTGCTGACCGTGCGACGCGACAACCTGGCGGCGAGAGGGCAAACCATGACCGTAGAGGAAGAGGAAGCCTTCAAAGCACCCACCATCGCCAAATATGAGGCCGAGGGCAATCCCTATTACAGCACGGCGCGGCTGTGGGACGACGGCATCATCGATCCGCTGGATACGCGCCGCGTGCTGGCGCTGGGGCTGGCAGCCGCCACCCGCGCGCCCATCCCTGAGACCAAGTTTGGCGTGTTTCGGATGTAGATTTCAGCCAAACATGAAACACCCCACTTCTTAGGTAAAGAATCACAGGGAGTGGGGTGATTCTGTCAGACAAGGAGAGTTATTTGTGTCCCTGAGCCACGCAGGAAGGGAGCGGGAGGTGTCTCGTGGTACCTCCTCAGGCGCATGATTTCCGCTCGTTTCCTGAGTGCGAGCGACTGCTGCCTCCGGAAGGCACGCTTCCGGTAAAAAGGGGAGCGCTGAGCAGGAATTAGGCGATCAGCAGTGCGCTCAGCCACGGATCGCCGCAGGGGTGGGCAGATAGCGCGTAAGCAACCGTGCCAGCGCGAGGCGCAAGCGATAGAGCGGGGCATAGGTGAACCGCGTTCGCCGCCCGGTGCGATGGGCTTCAGCCTCCAAGACAGCGTGCACCAGCGGATCGTGGATGAGGAGCAGGTGGACGAACCGGGCATACACCAGGAAGACCACGGCGAGCAATTTCTCCCGTCGCTCCCAGATCTGCAAGCGCGGACTCTCCACCGCTAGCTCGCTCTTGAGGAAGCGTGAGGCCCATTCCACTTGCCAGCGCCGCGCGTCGATCTGTGCAATATGGATCGCCTGCTGCGCGGTCTGCACGGGCAGATTGGTGACTCAGCGCCAGACCTCGGGACGCTGGGGATGGCGCACAATGACTAACGTCAGCGGCACGCTTTGCTGGGGCAACCATACCTGGCACCAGCGTAGCCGCACCTGCACCTCCTGGCGCAGCTTGGAGTCGTAGATCGCGCAGCGCACCGTGCCGCGTTGGTGTTTGAGGAACTCCTTGACCGGTTGCATCTCCTTGCTCTGCGGAGAGGCGCATAAGCCAATATGCTCATTGAAGCGCACCACAAAACGTACGTTACCTGTTACCCACGTCCCAACCATCACGCGATTGCCCACGCCGCGGTCCCCCACGAACATGGGATGCACCTGCTGATAGCGCACGGCCAAGGAGTGGCTCAACTCCAAGAGCGTGGCGGTCTGTTACCCTTCGCTGCGCTGTTTGTGCCACCAGCGATCATCGATCAGCACGGCTGGTCCCTGCATGCCTAGCAGCACAGCGGCGATGACATGAACGCCGGGGACCGTCACCGGGCGCGGCAGCGGTGCCCCACCGAAGCTCCGGCGCGGACGGGCCAAATGGCGCGCGGTAGGCGAGACAATTTTTTGCAAGCCTTCGCTGTGTAAGGATTCGGGCTTCTCGAAATCGCTGGGGTCCAGCGCGATCAACACTTCCCCTTCCAGCTCAGCGGCCTGTGCCTCACCGCGCGCATGCAGAGCGGTATGGATATCATAGGCGCTCCACCCTGGATGCCCTAACAGGCGATCCAGGCGTTTGACCTCTGCCGGCTCATGATCCCCACCATACAGTTCGGTCGCAATACGGCTGGTCCATAAGGCATGCGGACCGCCTTCCATCCGCACCAGTCCCTCCGCCAGAACCAGCAGATTGCGATAGCTCTGCTGATGCAACTGGGGGCGCAATGGCGCGACATGCTCTCCAAGAAACGTGCGGAGTTGCGCAGGCACGCTGCGTGCCAGCGTGCCTTTGTCCATGCTAGACTGAGACATCGCATGTCCTCCTGAGGGGCTATTCACTTTCCTCAGTGAAGGCATGCTCTTTTGCGCGCGACAACACCCCACTCCCATCGGTTACTACCTATAGAAGTGGGGTGTTTCATGTTTCCTGAATCTTAACAAGCTATCTAAGCGACTCAGGGATAACAGAGGAAAAATCGTTGTAATTTGTTGCTGGCGGGAAATAATCACCCACCTTAAATTTGAAGTTGGGATATGTATTTGAATCTGATAGCAGACTGGTGTTTGGTGAACGTTGATTATTATCTGCCTCTGTACCAGTCTGATATGTCGATCCTAAGTACGTTCCATTGCCATCATAAATCCAGACAGCAAAACGCGCTCCTGTTGGCGGTGCTATCGTATACACATCAGCATCATTCGCGTAAAAACTACTACACCAGATCGTCTCGCCATTGATGGTATAATATTTTTGGTAAATATGAACATTTATGCTGATGCTATTGGTAGTAATGCCATTCACATTCACTACCAATGCTGAATACTCACAGGTAGTTTGCGGCATCGCAGAGTGTGCAAGCACTTTGGTGCCACCTGCAATGTTGCTTGCAAACGCGGTGGCAACTAATGCCAAGATCAAGCCGAACTTTGCTGAGTAGCGCTTCATAATGGGTTGTTCCTCTCTTTTCTGTTCCGGGAATTGACTTTTCAACTCCCAGCTCTAGTATGCAAGAAAGGAAACGTCTTGTCCTCGCACTATTCGCACTCGAACTCGCACTCTTGCGTATAGACGCTCGCTCTTTTCTATGCTAGGATGACCTCAAAGACGAGTGTGCAGTGCGTTGTTAGCGTGTATCGCGTGTATCGATTAGAGATGAGGAACCAATGGATGTTATTCTTTCGTTTGGTGCATTATTGAAGCAGGCACGGCGTTTCGCCGGGATGACACAAGCGGCGTTGGCCGAACAGGCCGGGTTCAGCACCAACTATATCAGCCAGCTCGAACGCGGGTTGCATGCGCCGCCTGCGGCAACGGTCGAGTTGCTGGCGCGGGCGCTGGCACTTGACGCGGTGCAAGCGGCGACGCTGGCAGCGGCAGCACGCGACGGTTTACGCGCCCCAGCATCAACTCAAGATATCCGCGCCGTACCCTTAGCAAGTGGATCTTCTCCATCGCTGCCACACATGCCGGATCTCATTGGGCGTGCGGCATTCTTAGCGAATCTCAAGCAGCGATTAACCGAACAGCACGATTTGGCACTCTATGGCCTGCCGGGAGTGGGCAAGTCAACCCTTGCGCTGGCATTGGCGCATGATCCAGCGGTTCGCGCCTGGTTTCCAGACGGCGTGTTGTGGGCGAGATTAGGGCAAACACCAGCGTTAGAGATGCAATTGATTGGCTGGGGCATGCAGTTGGGGATGGTGCCAGAGAGTTTGACGCGCTGGAATGATATCACCGCGTTGTGCCGGATGCTTCATGCGTTCATCGCTGGGCAGCGCCTATTGCTGATCATCGACGATGCCTGGAAAATTGCTGATGCGCTGGCATTCCGTGTAGGTGGCGATCAGTGTGTTCATATACTCACCACACGCTTTGCACCGATCGCTTTTCAATTCGCGCGCGCAGGGGCGATACCTGTGGCGGAGCTGGATAATGCAAGTTCATTGGAATTGTTACAGCACCTGGCACCGCGTGCGGTTGCCCTTGAACCGCATGTTGCGGCATCGCTGGCCCAGGCCACAGGCGGTTTGCCCCTGGCGCTGGCGCTCATGGGCAACTATCTGCAATCTCAATCGCTTTGCAGCCAGCCCCGGCGCATGCACATGGCATTGGAACGCTTGCGAGATGCCACGGCACGGTTGCAGCTTTCCGAACCGTTGGCAATTTCAGATCTGTTGGCGGGGCAGGCCCCCGATACAGAGCGTTCTTTGCAAGCGGCCATCGCGCTCAGCGACCACGCGCTCTCTGAGAAGTTGCGCGCCATATTGCGCGATCTGGCTATATTTCCCTCGAAGCCGGCGAGTTTTTCTGAAACAACGGCACAAGCAGTGTGCGCTTTGCCAGCGGATGAGATTGGTCCAGCACTGGATGCCTTGACGGACGCGGCGCTGATCGAAAGCGTCACCGCTGATCGCTATCAAATTCACCAGACAATTGTTGATTATGCGCGCCTGGCGGGGCCAAACCGATTGGCTCAGGAGCGACTCGTGCGTTACTTTTCCACCTGTGTCGGCAAGCCGCACGTGACACGGGATATGTTCGACCGCGAATGGGAGCTTTTGCGGGAGGCGTTAATCCTTGCTGGGCATCTGGAAATGCATCAAGAGTTGATCGCTCTGGTTAGCGCGCTTGCTCCGGTCATGATCAATCGCGGTCTGTATGATGCCGCTGATGCCGCATTGCGTCAAGCACGAGCCGTTGATTGTGCGACGAAGGATCGTGTACACATCCTTCATTATACGGGGCTACTGGCACTCAAGCGCGGCAAACCCGGCACCGCGCTAACATTGCTGAGCGAAGCCCTGGCGCTCACCCAAACAGATGCGTCATTGCGCATATGCCGCAGTGCTATCCTGGCAACTTTGGGTATGGTGTACCACAAGAGCGGTGACTACGCTCAAGCCGAGCAGGCTGCTCAGGAAGGGATCGCGCTGGCGCGAGAATTTGGAGATGATGCCTCATTGGGAGCTTTGCTCCACTTGAGCGGCGTACTCTGTCAGAAACGCGGTCTGTACGCTGTGGCGAGGGCGGCATGGCAAGAGAGTGTGACCATCGCCATGCAATCAGAAGATAGCGAACTGCTTGTGGCGCTGTTGGGGAATTTGGGCATGGTCGCGCGCAAAGAAGGTGACAGCGTTCAGGCTGAGCGTTACTATCAAGAGGCGCTCGCCCTCGCTCGCCAGATAGGATATCGCGAGCGCCTCAGCACGATTCTTCGGCAGTTGGGAGTCATCGCCTTTGAGCGAGGAGCCACTGATGAAGCCAGGGAATTCTACGAGGAGGCATTGCGCGAAGCGCGCGCCATCGGTTTTGAAGAGGGCATCCAACATGCTTTGATCAGCCTGGGAGCCTTTGCCGCACAACAAGAAGATTTTCAGCAGGCACAGGCATATATGATAGAAGGATTAGCGATCGCGCGGGCGTTAGGCCAACGAGACGCGATCTGCATCTTTCTCACCAATCTCGGCATGATGGCAATTGATATGGGAGACTATGCTCTGGCGGAACGCTATCTCAGCGAAGGCATCGCCATTGCACATGCCTTGCAGAGCCAAGAGCGCATCTCTGGTATGTTAGAAGCGCTGGGTGAAGCCGCGTTGGCACGCGGCGCGCTCGCCGAAGCGGAAGCCCATGCCGCCGAAGCACTCGCGCTCGCCCAGAAAATCAATCACCACGAAAAGATCGCCCAGGCGTTTTTTCTGCTGGGGCGCGTCTTTGCCCGGCAAGGCGATGGGGAACGCGCAAAGGGTGCGTTGCAGGAAAGCCTGACACGACTGCAAGCGATGAACAATATGCGAATAGCAAGCGCCGCAGCTTGTGAATTGGGCGAGGTGTATATGGCTGAAGGTGAATGGGAGCAGGCACGCCGTTTGTTCGAAATGGCGCTCGCAGATAGCACATTATTGCATTACAGGGGTTACGATGAACGAGCGCGCCAGAATCTGGCAGAGTGCGAGCGTCATACCAGCATGTAAGTTGTGTTCGTGACGCGGTATATGAATCTTTGCCCCCGTTTGTGCCAGCAATTGAGTCGCCTGCCTCAGATGCGATATACTATAGCGATTGCAGCGTTACGATCTATAGGTCTATAGGCGCATATCGAGCGCGAGATGTGGCATGTGGTGGGGGAGCATGGGATATGTGGCGACGCAGAGGGCGAATCAAGCATATTGCCATTGGGCTGGGCGTGCTGTTGCCGTTGTTGTTGACAGCGTGCGGCGCAAACTTGAGTGAGGGTGGCGCGGGCATGGCGCGTGCCAGCCTGGAAGCCGAAATGCAGCGGGCGCGCGCCATCGGCGTTGCTCCGGCGGTGGTGGCGAGCTTCGCCGCGCAGGAAGCACACATCGACGGCGAGCGCGGCTGGTTCGGCCTGACGGATGCCGAGGCGGCGGCCCGCTATCACCATCTGCTGGCACTGCTGGTGCAGGGCGAGGCGGATGCCACCGCCAGCGCCGAAAACACCGCGAATGCCGACCTCAACACGCTCTATGCCGCCATTCAGCGCAGCAGCCAGGCGGGAGTGCCCCCGCGCGCCTTCATGATGCGCTGGCAGACCTGGCAGCACGATTTTTCCACCGCGTCCACCCCGCGCGATTATCAGGCGCTCGACGCGCAGATCCGTGGCGACCTGGAACTGCTGGACGCGACGACCACCGCGCATGATACGCTGGCAGAATTTGCGCAGACGGTGGCCAGCATGCGCCGGGCCGGGCTGCCGGTGGCGCTGGAAGAAGCGGAATTGCAGCAGGCGCAGCAAGATTTCGCTCAGAGCGCGACGGCGGCGGATTTCGAGCGGCTGAACACCATCCTCAACGCCGAATCCGTCGGGCTGGTGACGGACCAAACCCAGGCGATTCCCTATCTTGGCGGCGCGCTGCTGGACGATTTGCAGTCGCGCATCGCCCTGGCGCAGAATTTCGGCGAAAACGTCGCGCCCTATGAAAAATCCCTGGCCGGTGACCGCGCGGCGCTGGCGCAGGCCCGCACGCTGGCAGATTACCTGAACCTGAAAAACACGGTGGACGCGCAGTCGAAGCGGCTGAACGTGGTGTTGCTGCGCGGCCAAACCCGGCAGGATCTCACTCAGTTGCGCGAGCTGCTGGCCTATTGCAGCCAGCACAAGATCATGGATTATGAGTACGTTGGGGATACCGGTCTGCAAGGGGCGGAGCAAGATTTTGCCGCCGCCAGGACCGCCCAAGACTTTCAGGCGGTGGATGGCGAGACGACGATGCTGCTGACCAGCCTGCGCGCCATGATCGCCAATCTGAGCGATCCCACCCCCGCCGATCAACCACACAGCACGGATCTGGAACTGGCAAGCTCGTATGGCGTGACGCAGGGCAAGGTGATCGTGGTGTCATTGCGCGAGCAGACCTTGCGCGCCTATGATAACGGCCATCTGGTGTTTTGGAGCTACATTACCTCCGGCAGGCCCGAACTGCCCTCCCCACCGGGATTCTGGCACGTCATCGCGCGACAAAGCCCCATTGTCTTCACCTCCAGCGAGCCAGAAAATTCGCCGCTCTATTACGCGCCGACGTTGGTGCATTACGCGCTGCTCTTTCACGACGGCGGCTATTACCTGCACGATGCCTGGTGGCGCATCCACTTTGGTCCCGGCTCAAACCTGCCGCATTACGATCCTCAGGCATTCAACGGTGGCTCGCATGGGTGCGTCAACCTGCCCTTGCAACAGATGGCGATCCTCTATACCTGGTCATCCGTCGGCCTGCCGGTGATTGTCTATTAGAGCATTTTGCAGAATCACTGTTCATCTGCGCTGGCTTCCAGCCGCCGGCTGATCTTGGCATGTGGCGCGCTATCCTGAGATCAGGATCCTATGAGCGCAGGATGGAACTGTGGACGAAATGACCGCCGGCGCGATGGAACGCGCTCAATCCTTGCCAGCGCGAGCAAGCGCATATCTGCGCGCCTGGTTGGGGCGTGATGATGTGCGTCTCGTTGCCCTCTGGTGGGGATTGTCGCGGTTATGGCTGGTCGCGGCAACCGTCGTCGGTGCCCACCTGCGCGCGCCCTCGGTGCTGAGCCAACCCACCGCCGTGCCACTGTGGCAGACCTGGCGGCGCTGGGATGCCGCGATCTACGCGCATATCGCCACGCATGGCTACGTGCCGGCTGAAGCGCGCACCACGCCCGCATTTTT
>JAJPKG010000473.1 GCA_021323815.1 Pseudomonadota bacterium | reverse complement strand
TCGGGCACGTTGAGCGCATTGGGCATGACAAAGATGGCCGGACCCGGCGTTGCTGCGGGGGTTGGCGTGGGCGTGCCAGCGGGTTGCGGTGTGCCGGTGGGCTGCGCGGTAGGTGTGGTAGCAGGCGTCGCAGTTGGCTGCCCCTTCGGCGTGGGCGTTTTATGCTGTGTCGGCTGACTTGTGGAGGTAGGCCCGCCGGAATGAGAGGATGAACCCACCTTGTTTGGCGAGCCGTTACCAGTGGCAGCGGTGATGCCGCTGTGCCGCAGAACCACCGCCAGCAAGATTCCGACTGCCAGCACCAAGACGACAACCGCCCCACCCAGCAGCACCGGCAGCGGCGATGAGGGTGGGGGCAAGGCAGCCTGCACCCGCCGCGTGACGGTCCAGCGCGGCGGCGCGGCATCTGTACCGGGGAGCGGTGAAGGAGAAGCCGGGGACGGCGGATTCGTCGGGGCGTCGCCGAAAGATATGCCCGATGAGCCGGCGAATGGCGCGATCACATCTCCGCTTGGGGTGATGCGCGCGCCGCACCGCGAGCAAACGCCGTCAGCTAATTCCCCCGCGCTCATCGGAGCGCCGCAGTTGCCACAATAGCGCATACATCTCCTTTGCCCCTTTTGGTTATCTGGAGATAGGATATCCGAAAAGCGCAAGATTGTCACGCGCAGGGGTGATTCTGCAAGAAAATCGATTGGCAATGGGGGAAGCAAAGAAAGGGGCAGGTGTGACTCCGAGACGGGTGAGCCACGGCACCCTCGGAGGTCCCCTTATTGCTGCTGGCTTCCGCCCCTGACACGTTCGGGAACGTGAGTCGCATGGGACCCGTCTCTTCGTCGCCCTCATTATAGCACCCGCCTATCACGAGATGCAAGGAGGAGTGCGATTTAGGGAGTGTCAAGCCATATCATCATCAGCCTGCAAGGGTTTGTTGTTCCGATCTGGGAGGTTTGGCTCCAGCGAGCGTGGAGGATGCGACAGCGTTCACTGGTTCGGTGTGAGGCAGCCAACTTGCCGGATGGCGCATGATTTGCTATGCTGCATGCGACAGGGGAATCATTTCGTGGGGAGCGTGATTATGGCCTATTCTTCATCTCCCGCGCGCCCACCGGCCAACAAAACGCGTCGCCGCATGCGCGAGGCGCTGGCGATTCTGGTTGTTGTGCTGATTGCCGGCGCGGCTGTCGGTGGCGGTTATTTCATCGCGCATGTGGGCGGCACCCCCTTGCAATCCGTCTTTGCCATCGGCCAGCCGACGCCTGTGCCAACCTTGTCGCCAACCGACGCGCTCAACCAGATCGAACAGATCTATCCCGACGCGTCGGTCAGCTTATCGATGCCGCTCAGTGATGAAGTGGATCTGATTACCCAAAATCAAAACCAGACTGATTCGACCCTGACCACGCGCCAGCAGACGCAGATCCTCGAGATATTCATGCGCGGCTATGGCAACCAGCCCTTTTGGCGCTGGATCGACTCCTATCCGCAGAGCGGGAACAAGACGGTTTATGAGGTGCATACTTCGGAATTGTGGGTGATTACCTTGCGCCCGCATGGTTGTTCCGCCGTCTGGACGATCTATGCCATCACGCCACAGCAGATTATCAACCGGGGTGTGAGCGGCGGAGATTATGCCAGCGGCACGCCCTCGCACATGGGCACCGGACCGCTGCCCGATGGACTGATGCCTTGCTAGGCCCCACCCCCAGCTTTGCTGGGAGGGGAGATTCTCTTGCTTCTTGATCGCGTCGCTCGACGCTAGCAACTGCCCAGAAGATTCCCCTCTCTAGGTGAGAGGGGGAGGGGGGAACTATTGCGCCACCGACGCGGCCACCGGAGATGCCTGATCGGATGCGGCTGAGGTTGTGGCATAGCCGGCGCGTTCGATGGCCCGGCGCACGGCACGCACCGCTGCGCCTTCCGGGGTTGCCAGCGCGCACGGCCCCACGCGACGCAGTCCCAGGTCACGCAGCTTGGCGGATTCGCAGAGTTCCGTCGCCAGTTCTTCGTCATCAACCTCAATCAGCACCACCCGGCTCAGGCGCGTCTCTTTATAATGCTGCGACCAGTCGTGCAACGTGTAGATGACGTTTTGCGGCAGTTCTTTCTGGCTGTGGCGCGCTAAGAAGGCCAGGATGTCGTCCACCGTTGTGCCGCCGGTCATGCTGCGCAGCAACGCCTCGCGCGTCACCTTGAAGCGGCTGGCGCGACCGATCTGTTCCGGTTGGGTGAAGCGCACCAGCCAATACAGCGCCGGCATATGCGGTTCCAGCAGCAAGATCTCGAAATTCGGCTGCATCACCAGCGGGTGCTCGGTGGGTGTTTGCGCCAGGCCCAGGTCGCCTTTCAACACCTCCACGCCCAATTCCGTCAGGCAAATGGCATCTGGATTGCGCTCAGCGCGGGTAGCGGGCAGCGTGTCGGTGTCATAGCCCAGTGAGACGATGCCCAGCTCATAGAGCGTGGATTTCAGCATGCCGATCAACACTTCGGCATCGGTGTCGTCCCAGTGGGCGCGAATGTCGTCGGCCATCTTGAAGCCGCCATGCCCGTTGGAACGCTGATGTGGCCGCAGCACAAAAGGATCTTCTTCGAGGATCTTGCGCAACAGCATCGGCACGTTATACCACGTTCCCGGCTCGCACTGGCGCAGCAGATTCAGCAGGGCTTCGCGGGCGCTGGTGATGCTGAGCGATGACGCCTGCCAGCCGGCGTAGTGAGTTCCCACCTGGTCGTGCCAGGCGCGGTTGTGCGGCCAGCGGCGCACGATACGGTGTGTCTGCATACGCACATCCTGGCTGGCCCACACGTCCAGCTTCATGCCCAGGTCCAGACGCGGGCGCTCTTCTGTGCTGGCCACCTGGATGACGCCGAGATCTTGCGCTTCGCTCTGAAGTTGTGCCAGATAGCGATAAGCGGTGTCGTCGTTCTGGCGCACCCATTCATTCGTCAGCAACGGAAACAGGCGATGCGCCGTGCGTTTGGGCAGCGCGTGGGTGCGCGTCAATTCGATGTCTTGCTGCGCTACGCCAGCGACGAAGGCGGCGATATCCCACAGAATGATGCTATCCGCCGGGCGAACGGTGCGCGGCGCGGGGCGCTCAACCGTTTGCGCCTGGGGCTGCGGGCGCGCGTGGGCGCGGCGCAGATTATCAAAGGTGCGTGCGGGAATGAAGACCACTCGCTCGCCCTCGCTGAAGGCATCGAAGGCGATGGCATAATCCTCAAAGGTGCGCAGGGCATTGAGCAGAGCAGGCTTGTCCCAACGCATGCGCCGTTGCACCTCATCGGTGGTGGCGCGGCCCCCTTTGGCGATCAGCCATTCATAGAGATCGCTGAGCGAGGGCGGCAACTGTGTCAGGGCATAGCGCACGGCGTCGGCCTGGCTGACGTTGTCGGCAATGACGGCGCGCACCTCGTTGCGCGAGCAATAGGTCTGCACCGTCAGCCCAAAGCGCCGCCCGATCTGGTCCAGATCGCCCTGGCGATGGGGCTGCAACAGATCGTCCAGCGTCAGCGTGGTTCGGTCAGGCATGATCGTCCCTAACTCGCGCCCGGTGGCATAGAGCGTGGTGGCGATCTCGGTTGGCACATAGGCAATCAGACGTTCTTCCACGGGGGTCTGGGATGAGCGGGAATGGGTATAGCCATAAAACGCCACGCGCTGGCCGACCAGCTCTTCGCCTTGCATCTTGGCGAGATCTTCATAGACGATGAAAGCCTGGGCAAGGCGCGCATACGCGCTTTCGGTGACCTGCGGCGAAAGCCCCGCGCGTTGCGGCAGGTGCTCGATGACACACCAGTTGCGTGCCGCCGGACCCACAATGGCATGCAGCACGGCGCGCTCCTCGGCATTCAATGCCTGCCAGACGGTACGCGCCGCCGGCGCATCGCGCATCTGGCGTTCCATGCGCAGCACGTCATTCGGATCGTCCGAAGCGGGTGGCGTGGTCCCCCACAACGTGGCGATGGCCTGAAGTTCCGCGAGGGTCCGCTGTTGCAATAACACGCCCAAGCTTTTCATCATACGAAGACATCCTCCACACTGAAAAACACAGATGAGTGCTGCGCTGCTACTCGCCAGCGTTTGGTTTTTCCTCCGCGGGGCCGGCGGTTTGCGCCTGCGCCTCGACGTAGCGGATCACCTCGCGGGTGATCTGGCTGGGTGTAGATGCGCCCGACGTGATGGCGATGCGTTCCTTTCCTTGCAAAACGTCGGGGGGCAGATCCGCCAGGCTCTCAATGCGCACGGCAGGGCTGCCGGCGATCTCTTCGGCCACTTGCGCCAAGCGATTGGTATTATTTGAGCGCGGATCGCCGACAACGATGGTGAGATCCGCTCCCTGTGCCTGGGTGGCGACGGCTTCCTGGCGCACCTGGGTGGCGCGACAAATTTCATTATAGACGGCGATATGGGGAAAGCGGGCGCGAGCGGCATCGATGACCGCACGGGTATCCCACTGGCTCAGCGTGGTTTGGGTGGTGATGGCGAGTTTAGCGGTGCGTTCCGCGGGCAGATCGAGCGCGGCAACATCCGCGACGGTTTCCACCAAAAAGACATCGTTCGGCGCTTCGCCTATCACGCCTTCCGGTTCCGGGTGGCCTTTCTTGCCAACATAGAGGATGGTATAGCCCTGCGCGACGAGATCCTTGACCAGATCGTGCGTCTTGGTGACGTCGGGGCAGGTGGCGTCAATGATATGCAGGCCGCGCTCTCTGGCGCGCTCTTTCACCGCGGGCGAAACGCCGTGCGCGGTGAAGATGACCGTGCCCTCTTGCACCTGGTCAAGAATCGCTGCGCGGTCGGGACCATCCAGCGTGATCAGTCCCAGGTCGGTCAATTCCTGCACGGCGAATCGGTTATGCACGATCAGGCCGATGATATAGATCGGACGTGGCAGGTCCGGATTTTTCGCTGCCTCGCGGGCGATCTGCATGGCGTCAACCACGCCATAGCAATAGCCGCGCGGCGCAATTTTGATGACTTTCATGAATCGGTTGGGTCGCTTTCTGCCCGGCGTCGATTTGTGCGTTGTGGCACCAGCCCACGTTGCATGTTCTCTTGCGCCGGACGCGCTACTGGATATTGTATATCATAATCAGGCTTCGCGCATCAGGTTGTCAAGCGGAAATTGGGGCAGTTTCGCTGAGATGTACGGCACCGGCGAAGAAATCATGCTTTGATGAACGCCGCTGGGCAGCCCTGATGAGATGAATTGATGATGCGCGTAGATCGGTTGGAACACCGCGACCAAGAATACCTTCTCCGGGGAATTGCCACATCACTGCACCTGAACGGACGCGTTTTTTTGCTGCTCATTTTTGCGCCGGCCCAGTCCCAGGTGGTACAGTGGTAAAGAGAGCATTCTGAAATCAATCATCCGCAGGAGATGGCATACATGGTCGCTGTTCGGGTCGATCTGACCCCGCTTTTCGATAATCTGACCGCCGGTGATGAGCGCGGCATCGTCAGTGAAATCGCGCAGATTTTGAGGGATGAGGTTGCCGGTGGTGTGCTGGCCGGGCGATTGTGCGTCCCTGCCGCGCTGGGCGACACCACCGGCGCGGTCATTCCGGCGCTGGTGGCAGCGGGTCGCCTGAGCGACTGGATGCGCGTCATTCCCCCAGGACCGGAGCCGGGAGCGGAAACGCGCCGCCTGGTCATTCCCACTGTTGCGCTGGCGAATGCCGCCATCTTCGCTGCCAAGGCCATCAGTGCTGGGCTGAAACAAACCAAACTGGATATGCCGGAGCCGCTCTTCCCCAAAGATATCGCGCATCACGAGGCCGCGTGGGGCGCGCTGCGCGATGCCATCATGGCCGGCGACACCAACCTGACCGGGCGCATCCTGATGGGCTTTTATGGCAGTGGCACCGATTACCGCGAGATGGAAGGCGCGATCTATTACGCGCTGAACGCCAAATTCGCCGCCAATGGCTTCCCACTGCTTTCCACGCTGGCGGCTACCCAGGCGTTGGATTACGTGGACTGGGGCGACCGCGCGCCGGTGCTGTTCAAGTGGCTGTTGCCCTTGCTGATGAGTGGTGGCGCTGAGGCAGAGGGCGCGAAGGCGGTGCGCGATTATCTCGGCCAGAAGGAGCACGACCTGGATTTCGTACGCGTCCGTCTGACGATGTCAGATCCCACCGCTGCAGGGGCCGAGCTGCGCCAGGCCATCGCTGCGGGCAGCACACCGCACGTGCTGGAAGCGACTTTCCAGGCGCTCAAGCGCGGTGCCAACGGCACAATGGTGGGCGCGCAGATCGTCGTCGCTGCCGCCGAGCACCTGGCCGGCGTTCCGCTGGATAACGCGGACGTGGTGAACCGCGCACAGATCGCGCTGCGGGTGGCGAATGCGGCGCGCATTGCCGTGCGCCAGGTGCAAGATATCCGTGTGCTGCCTATCATCTTCCATGCCGCGAATCTCGTCAACCAGACGATTCGCCAGGACGGCGCGCAGCGGGTGCAGCCGGTGGCCGGCGCAACGGGCAGCTCGCTGCCGGGCGGGCTGATCGAATATAGCGTGCTGCGCAACCTGGAACGGCAGATTGCGGCGCGCGACGAGGCCGGCACCCGCGCCACCGTGCGGCGCTACACACAGATGGGCTTTCCGGCGCGCAGCCTGCTCGGCACATTCGGTCAGGTGGCGGCGCGGGCCGCTGTGGCAGCGGATGCCAACGGGCGTGGCATGCTGGTGACGCAAGCAGCGGGAGAAACCTTCCTGGCACTCACGCCAGCGCAGCAGGCCGGCGAAGGACTGGCGCTGCTAGACGCCATTGCACATATCATCGTCGGCCAGCCAACTGATAACGCTCTGGCGCAGCGCGTGGAAAGCGCGCTCAACCTGGTGCCGAGCGCGTAAAAGAAAAGACGGGAACGCGAAGCGCGCAAAGATGCAGGAAGAAACGCGAAGATTCATCAGTGAGATGAGCGGCCATTCACTTGGCTGCCCATCTTCCCAAAAACCTTCGCGTCCTTCTTTGGTTTCGTGCCCTTCGCGTTCTCGTCCTCAGAGCACGATCTTCGGCTCGTTGACGCGGCGACCGGGCTGCACAGGCCGTTTCATATAGGCCATGACGTTGACCAGTGCCAGATCTTTCGTCGGGCCGGTGAAGACATTGACCAGTTCCCAGTTCGCCATGCCCATCAGGCCGAGGATCTGCCCCCACATCTTGTTCGGGCGCTCGATCTGGTCGGTATCTTCGCCGAACACCTCAGTGCCGACATAGTCCGCGCCATAATAGTCCAGCGTGACGCGCACGAAATAGGGATAGCGCCCGATGGTCTGTTTTTGCCCATACGAGCCGGAATCAAGCTGGATGCGGCAATATTCCCATTGCGTGTTAGCCATGTCTTCTTCATCCTCTGCGGTGTGATCTGGTGTCGGGTGTGACGCGCTCACCGCCGGCATGCTGGGCATGGTTGTCGCGTCAAAGGCGAACGAGCGTGGGGGCGGCGCAGGCAGGGGGAGATCCTGTTGCGGCCTGGCGGCAGGGTACGATGCGGCAGGCCGAGGCGGCTCATCAACTGGAACGCTCGCCGGCAACGAAGGAACAATCTCGGCCCAGCTTGAAGCACCGGTTGAAGGCACTGGCGGTTCGGCGGCACCGATATATTGCAGCCAGCTCGGCGCGGCGACGGGCGCGGGAGTGGCACGCGGCGCTGATGCCGCCGGCGTTTCCGTTGCGGATGCCGCTGGCCCATCCTGAGCCATGCGCAACCAGGGCGGCGCTTCCACCACCGGCGGCACCGAGGCGG
>JAJPKG010000318.1 GCA_021323815.1 Pseudomonadota bacterium | reverse complement strand
CGAACGCGCCTGCATTGCTGGCCGAGATGGTGTTCCCATTGGGCGTAGTAAGAGTGACGCGCGTGTTTGGATTATCCTTGACGGCAATCACGTCCAAATGGCTGACGAAGTTGCCGACCGAGAAATTGCGCGAGGTGGTGCCGCCGTTCAAACCGGTGGGCGGGATGGTTGAGCCGGGGGTGCGCCCGTTGCGCAAGGCAAAGATATCCACGAAGAAAGACGCCAGGTTCAGCGGCGAGACGCCGGGAACGATGCCCTTTCCATCGTCATAGAATTTGCCGCCCGTCGCGTTGGCGATGCCACCCAGAAAGCCGTGGAAATCCACGCCGTTCTGCGTGCCTGCCGGTCCCAGCGCGATGGTATCTACCGGCCAGCCATTCTGCTTGAACTTCGGCACCAGATCGCTCTTGATGGCGCTGATCTGGTCTGAGGTCCCTGGATAAGGAACACCGTCGGTCAGCAAAATGACAGATCCGGAAAGCGCGCCGCCCTGCGTGGCGCTTTGCAGCATGCTCAGGGCCTTATTGAGGGCATCATAGGTGGGGGTGTTGCCGTCCGGCTTGCAGCCATTCGACTTGGTGGCGATCACCTGGCGCAAGGCCGCACGCTGCGCGACCGTCGCCATCTCGGTGGGTTGCGCCCATGTCTGCGCCTGCACAAAATTGTGCGGTCCACCTGTCGCGCCGTTGTTGTTATCTAACCCGATCACGCCGATGAACGATCCTGGTCTGCTGAGATCGATGTAGGCGTTCGCGGCAGAGCAGCGATAGCCGTTGGGATCGTTTTGGGCCATCGAACCGGACATATCTAAGACGATGATGGTCACATGACCGCTGGGGTCGTGGGGATGGAGCGTTGCCGCTCGCGTGGGAGCGGCGAACCAGATGAGTGCCGCGCCGAGAACACACAACATTATCAGAAATGCTGTGCCGATACGGTGGAGGAATCTCATGGGGTGCGGCTCCTTTGCTTGTTTGTTTCAATCCTCTCCCTGCTTTGCGACGGGGAGCTACAGGGCGGGGACCAGCCTGCTCATGCCTGTTCCCGTGCCACCTCCGTTACTCAAGACTGTTACAGATGGAGGACTACATCACTCATGAAGCCCGTTGCAAGGCAACAGGCTCGTTGAAGCGTATTATATCGTATCTAGCCTTGTGTGAGATACGGTTTTTGCGCGTCTTTTCTCGCACAATCAGTGTGGAGTTCGTCACACCTGGCAGGTTATGATTTCTACAATGCCGGAAACTGCCATCTGTATCAACGCGAATTCGGGGAAAACTTGCGTATGGTATCATCTGGTTCGTGCAACGTAGCTTGTGGAGGTCGCATTTACCGATGTATGTAAGAAAATCCGAACCTGGTCATATCCTGACTTTCACGACTGCGCTGCACCTGCACGACGCGCTACCCAACCTGGATAATCAGTTCGTCGCCGCACATCCGCGCTTAAGGCGCATTGTATGTGCGGCGGGTATTCCCCCTGCCCACCAAGAGGATGTGGTGCAGGAAACGCTGCTGGCGGGGTGGCGTAATCGCAAGCAACTGCGCGAGCCGGAACGCTTTGATGCCTGGCTGGACGCGATCTGCCGCAATCAATGCCGCTTGTTCTGGCGCGCGAACGCTGCTCGTTCCAGCGAACAGATCATCTTTCTCGACGGCCTGCCGCTGAACCAGGGTGAGGCCGATGAGATTGCTGATCCCCAGACTCCCGATCCATTGGAGGATCTCGACCAGCAAGAGACCATCGACCTCATGGTGCGCGCGCTCACCCATCTGACACCGGCGGCGCGTCAACTGCTTTCGCTGCGCTATCTGGCAGATCTGCCGGAACGTGAGGTGGCGGGGATCCTGAAGGTGAGCGTGCCGGCACTGGAAGCGCGGCTGCATCGCGCCCGCCGCCAGTTGCGCGCCGTCATGGAAGGTCCATTGCGAGACGATCTGTTGGCTGCTGGATTGCTGCCGGTGGCTGAGGATGAGATGGGATGGCAAACCACATCGATGTGGTGCTACGTCTGTGGCAAGCGACGGCTCAGTGGTCGATTCGAGACCTATCTCAATGGCCTGCCAGAGTTGCGCCTGCGCTGCCCTTCTTGCTCGCCAGACGCTAATATGGATATATATCGCACGAAGGGGATGAGCGAACTCATCGGTGTGAAGGCATTTCGCCCGGCATTCAATCGTTCGATGTGCGTCCTCGTTGAACAAACGCAACAGCGCATCCAAACCGGAGTGACGCAATGTATATCCTGCGGCGCAACTGTCCGCACCTGCATCGCCAGCCCTGAAGTAATGCCTCTCGACTTCCCACACTTGCAGCATTTTTGGAGCATCGCACCATGCACGTGTCCTGGCTGTTGGGGGCTGGGGATGTCTTGGACGGTGATGGAAGCGATTTTGTGGGCCAATCCTGCGGCGAAGCGGTTCATGCGCGCGCATCCACGCTGGATCGGCCTGCCGGATCTGGCAACCGAATGGCAGGGCCGCGCCGCACTGCGCTTTCAACTGGCCGACACGGTCAGCGACGCGCGTTTCACCGCCTTCGCTGACGCGCGCACCCTTGAGGTGCTGGACACGTTCGAGGAGAACTTGTAGAGGTTCCATAGGGGCGAGGCATGCCTCGCCCACTCCCACCATAATCCCCCATCATCCATCTAAAGGAACATCATGTCGAAACTGCATGTTGCAGGAGCGGCAATGGGTGCGCTTGCGCTCATTTCAGCCGTTACCTTGTTGTGGCGCATCTGGGATGCGTTGCCGCCCTGGCTGATGTTGCTGGCCTTCGTCAGCCTTTGCCTGAGCATCGAGCAAGTGGTGCTGATTCGGCGCGAACTGCGCGCCCGCTGGCGAAATCAATGTCGCGTGAAATTGGGCGAAGAAATCAGACGCAGCCACTGAATGAAGCGCCTCATCTATCGTTTTGGATGAGGCCTATCATTGGGGCCTTTGCATTCAGGATGTGGTTGCCGGTTCGCCTTGTGGAAAAAGAATAGATGTATGTACAGCAGTGTAGGCTACGAAAGGAAAATTCAACCATGATGGTAGCGATAAACCCCACATGGCGTGACGTGCGCCGGGCCATCGAGATCGCTCAACAGGATGGGTTGCGCGTGGTTGGGACGACAACCATCAACGGTGTGCAGGTCTTCGCCATTCCCAGCCGCTCGCATCCTGGCACGGTGCATATGCCGTATGTTGATCCTGAGCAGCAGCGCGTGGTATGCGACTGCGAGGGCTATCAATATCGCGGGGTGTGCGCACACGCGATGGTCGCCACCCGTGCCATCATCGCCCAGGCTCAGACAGTGGTGGACGCCCTGCGCGGGCAGGGATTGCCGGCGCTGGCCCCGGCAGAGCAAGAGCGCGAAGCAAGTTAAGCTTCATCACCAGATGGTCGGCACGTGCGAAAGCTGCACCTTCCCATCGCGGCTGATCAGCGGAACACCCAGGTGTAGGGCTGTCGCCGCGATGATGCGATCCGGCATGTCGGGAACCTGGGTGCGGGGAACAGTGGCAAGAGCCTGTACAATGCCTTCATCTAAGGGGACCAGCTCCAGTCCGCGAGAAGGATCAAGCACGAGCTGTTGAATGGTTGGGAAAGTAGTGGCAGGTATTTTAGATTTCTCGATCAAATACACTATTTCAACAAGGGAGATCGTTGCCAGTCCAATGCGATCCCCTCTAAGAATTGTGTTATCTATGAATGTAGCCGCATTCGCTGAGAGGCGAGCATCGTTATATGCATACCAAATGATTGCATGAGTATCAATGATCGCTTTCAGCATCAAGACTCATCTCCCTCACCAAAACCGGCCCACATTTCGCGGCGCACTTCGTCGATATCTTCGGCTGAGGGTGCTGGCCCGAGATGAGCAAGGATACCACGGAATGGGCGGTGTGCTTGGGGCAACTGCACGTGATTAGCGAGATCTTCAGCGAGCCTGCCAATCAGGCGCGCCTTCTCTTCGGGCGAGAGCTGATTCAAGATGGCGAGAGCTTCTTCAGCAGTGGTGATGTTTAGCATACGGCACCTCACTTGCAATCAGGTATTTCTTTATATTATATCATGGATGCCGGTTCGTTCTGTCACACCACAATGCCGCCGGTCTCCACTAACTCTGCCGCGCGGCGTAATTCGCTCTCGGTCAGGTCGCCCGGTGCGAAGGTGAGATGGAGGGCGTCGGTGAAGCCGCGCAGCATCGCATCGGCGGCTTCCTCATAGGTGATGGGGCGACCGGCAGCAGCGGAAGCGGTGGTGGCGTGAGCGCGCAGGCGTTCAGCCAGGGCGAGACGAGCGGACTCATCAGGAAAGACCAGATACTGTGCGGCGCGGCCCACGTCGCCGCTGAGCGGCAACGAGCCATGCTGCAACAGTCGCCGCTGCGAGCGCGCCTGGGCGCTGCCCATCAGCTTCAGCCCGTTCACCGTGATCTCGTTATTATAGGGTACTTCAAAGCATGCCATCAATCCCGATTTTTCGCTGGATTGCAGCGGCGGAGCCAGCATGGCGTCGAGACCCAGATGGCGCAGCCCGGCGATGAGGCCCGCGCTGAGGTGCTTATAGGCTTCCAGCAGCGGTCCGGCGACGACGGGTTCTTCGGCGTGCGCGGCAACGGAATAGGTCAGCTCATCGGTGTGAAAGATGGCCCAGCCGCCGGTAGGACGCCGCACCACGTCCACCCCGTCGGCGGCACAGCGTTCGTGGTCGGCAACCGCCGCCGGCTGGCCCTTGCCCAGCGAGATCGCTGCCGGCTGCCATTGATAAAAGCGCAGCGTCGGCGGCGCGTGACCATCGCCCACGCTTTCCATCACGGCACGATCGATCGCCATATTCCACGCGCCGGAACGCGGCACAGCTTCGATGATGACGCGCCAGGGACGCGAGATGGGCTGAGACATGAAGACCTTCTCCATTCTCACGAATGTGGGGATACCATATCTTTGCCGGCGGGTGAGCATATCCGCCGTTCGGTGCACCCTCCCACCTGATATCATAGCACGCGCCCACTCGCTGTGCTATTCGTCCAGCATATTCGCCACGAGGATGAACATGGCATGTGACCAGGCAAGTGGAACCACCCAGCATGGCTCGCCTGTCCGGCGATCCACTTGTTCGGGCAACAGATCGAGCCTGGTGCGATGAGCGAGCACCCATTGATAGAGATCCTGCGCCCCTGCTCGGTCGCCCTGCGCGAGCCGTTGCCAGGCCAGCCACAGCGTGGTGAGAATCCACGGGTTGCCGCCGCGATAATTGTCGTGCTCATAGCGCTTGATGCCGCCATCGGGGCCGCGCAGACGCTCAGCCATCTGCCCAGCGGTGGCAACGATGCGCGGATCGTCCGGCGCAAAGACGTTGAACGGCAGGCTCAGCCCCAGGATGGAGATATCAAGAGTGGGATCTTTGACGAGCAGATGGCGCTTCTTGCCGTGGATCTCGACTTCCCGGATGGTGTCAGGGGAAAAGTCGGGTTGCCGGTGCCGGGATTCGGCTTCTTGCACGTTGATCAACAGGTTGCGGCTGCGCAGGAAGCGCTGCTGCTCCACATCCCACAGGTGGGTGGCGATGGCGTTGCGCATCTGTTCTGCGGCGCTGTGCCAATGGGCGGCGGCTTCACGTTCGCCCAGCTTTTCTGCCACCTGCGCCAGCGCTTGAAAGCCCCCGAACGTGCAGGCGCAGGCATATGCGCTGATAGAGGCGATCTCTTCCCAGAGATCGACGGTAAACGGTGCCAGTCCGGTCTCAGCATCCAACGCAGCCTGCATACTCTCGCAGGCGCGCACCAGGCTCGGCCATACCTTGCGCGCATAGTCAAGATCCCCAGTGAGCAGGATGTGTTGGCACAGCGCCCACACTACCATCCCCGTCTCATCGAACTGGACCAGGCCCCACGATGGGCCAAGCCTTCCCTGAACGTCATAGCGGTGTAACCAGATGCCCTTCTCGTTCTGATTTGCCAGCGCCCAATCATAGAAGTTGCGGGCGTGGGCATGCTGCCCGACGGTATCCAGGGCGTGAGCAATGAACGCGCCGTCGCGCGGCCAGCAATAGCCATAGCCGCCGCAAGACTGGAAGGTGGGGTCCATCTCTGGCGCGGCGATGATGCCGCCGGTGGCACGGTCGGTCAAGAGGTTCAGGGTAATGAGTGAGCGATCAAAGAGGCGTCGCGTCGTCTCGGAACCGCGCGCCAGCCATGCATTGCGATAGCGTTCATGCCACCACGCGACAGCTTCCGCCACCGAAGCGCGCCGCGCGAGCAGCGCTGCACCCAGCGCGTGTGTTTGTTCCAGCGTGCGCCCACAAGCGAGATAGAGGTGATGCGCTCTGCCGTCCGCCATGCCGAGATCGTAGCAAACCGCGCCGCTCACTCGGCCAATGGCGAAATCGGTGGCGTTAAAGTGGCCGGCATCGACGGCGGCGAAGAGATGATCCTCGCCCCACGCCGAAACCTGATCAGTGGCAAAGTTGATGACGGGTGGCTGCCCACGCAAGGCGAAATAGCGATCCTTGCCATAAAAGACCAGCGAGCTGTGATCACTGGCGAAATGGCAGGTGGCACCGCTCTGACGATGGTCGATATCAAAGCCGGCAAAGACGATCAGCTCGCATGCGACAGGCACATCACGCAGGGTGCTAACGGCGCATTCCATGATGAGCGCGTCTTCGGTTGGATGCGCCGCCAGGGCGCGTTCCAGGCGAATGCCCGCGTCAGCGTTTGTCGAGATGATGCGCACGCCTGCCGCCCGGTCGATATGCGTCATCACATGTTGCCAGCTCGCGTCCGCCAGCCACCAGACGCGCTCAGGCGCGGCATCGCGCTCAGGGGCGAGCGGTGTGAGGCGCACACCCAGGTGGAACGTGCGCACGTGCGGGCCAACGTCGATGTGCGGATAGAACAACTGCGCGAGCGCGCCGGTGGCATCCAAACACGCCAGCATGCGTCCGTTGCCGAGAATGGCGGAATAGAGCCAGGGCAGCGTGAAAGCATGCTGCTGCGCCGGCGGCATGGCGAATCGCGTCAGGGATGCATGCATGTCCAGCCGCATCTCGAGATTTTCTGGTTCCTGCCTGAATGGCGTCATATGTTTTTCCATCTTTCGGCTAAAGATGTCGCTGGGCATGCGATTTGGCGCAACACTTTCCCTCTTTCCAGTCTACACTGACTGGAAAGAAAGAAACTGAGAGCTTATTCGAAAAGTCATTTCGACCCAGCAGAATCCAGGGCCAAAAGGAGTTTTCCGAATAAGCCCTTACTTGATCGGGGAGAAGGTTCTTTTCTTTACCCCTTGACGCTGCCACCCGTCAGACCAGAGATGAGGTAACGCTGCGCCCAGAAGAAAAACAGCATTACCGGCAGCGTGATCATAATGGCATCGGCGCACAACCAGGGCCAATGGACGCCGGTTGCAAAGTCATAGTTATGCAGACTGATCGGCAATGTTTGCCGGTCGGTGGTTGAAATGAACAGATTGGCAAACATGAACTCATTCCACGAGTTCATGAAATTGTAAAATGCCACCACCGCGATGCCCGGAATGGTCAGCGGCATGATGATGCGATAAAAGACGCCCCACACGTTCAACCCATCCACCAAACCTGCCTGATCCAGCTCTTTGGGGATGGCGTCGAAGAAGTTCTTCAGCATCCACACGCTGAAAGGCAACGCCGTCGTGGCATAGGCAATCACCAGTCCGTTATCGTTGTTGAGCAAGTGGAGCTGGTAATAGAGCAGATAGAGCGGCACCAGCAGCAAAGGCGCGGGGAACATCTGCGTCACCAGGAACGAGAGCATCACGCCCTGCTTGCCCAAAAACTCGAAACGCGAGAGGGCATAGCCCGCCGGCAGCGTGACGACCAGCGCCAGCAGCGTGGTGAGCACCGCCACGTAGACGCTGTTGGTGAGATAGGTCAAGAAGTTGTCATGCAGCACGTAGGTATAGTTATCCCAGTGCCACACCTTGGGCAAGATGCTGATGGTGGTGCTGAACGTCTCGGATTCCGTCTTTAGCGAGGTGAAAAAGATCAGCAGCAGCGGCATGGCAGCGATGAGCGCGGCGATGATCAGCGCGCCGTGTGTGCCCAGATTCGCCAGAAATGGCACCAGCTTGAAGGGAGGCTTCTTTGCGGCAACCGCCCGTGTGGTTGTTTTCGCTGGTGCTTCGGTTGTTGGCAGCACAACGCTGCTCGTAGCCTGCGGCAATTCCATCTCCATCATTCCACCCCTTGTGACAGGCGCACCGCGCGTGAATAGCCGATGGTGAAGATCAGCAAGATCAACAGAATGATCATGCCATATGCCGCGCCGATGCCGTAATTATGCCCCTGGATCGGCCCCTCGTAGGCATAGGAGATGATCGTATCGCTGGCATGTCCGGGCGCGCCGCCGGTGATGAAGTAAATCACCGAGAAAAGATTGAAGGTCCAGATGACATCCAGCAGCATCACCAGGCTCAGCACGGGGCGCAGCAGCGGCAGCGTCACGGTGCGGAAGCGCTGCCACCAGTTGGCACCGTCGATGGCGGCGGCTTCATTGAGCTCCGCTGGAATCGATTGCAACCCGCCCAGCACCGTGACGACATAGAACGGCACGCCCAGCCATATGTTGACCATAATGACGGCGACGCGCGCCCAGTTGGCATCGGTCGTCCAGGGGATGGCATGCAGGTGCAACGTTGTCAGCGTCACATTGATGATGCCGTAGTCCTGGTTTAGGAAGAAGCTCCATGCCAGCGCCGCCACGTATTGCGGCATGGCCCAGGGGATCATCATAAGCGCGCGATAGATGCCCCGGAAGCGGATCCGCCGGTTGAGCAGCAGTGCCAGCGCCACGCCAAACACCGCGTGGAAGATGACGCAACCGAGCACCCAGATGACGGTTTGGGCTAACAGGCCGCTGAAGATCACGCTGCCTGAGGCTTTGTTGCTCAAGATGTTGATATAGTTTTGCAGACCCACTGTTTTGTACGAAGGCGGAATGACATTCGGGCCGATATGCGCGCCAATGTTGGCATCGTTCGCGTTGGTGAAACTATAAAAAATGCCCTGGATCATCGGATAAAAGATAATTGCCGCCATGACAAGGATGACCGGCGCAATGCAGAGATAAGCGAACGCTTTGCCATTGAGAAAGCGCCCAATGCGTGTCATCAGTGGTGGTGCCGCGATCTGTGGATGGGCGGCTGCCTCTTTGGCCATAATCGTTGGTCTCCTATTCTGATGCGAGATGGACGAGGCACCGGGGGTGTGCCATGCTCATCAGCGAGCGCCGCGCGCAATGCTGCGAACTGATGCCGCTGCGAAGGCCGGTTTCCTACGAAACCGCGCTCTCTATGATAGCAGAAAAGTGCTGGGCTGAGTAGCCAGGACGGCATGCCCGTCGGGGGCTTCACCCTCCGGCTCGGAACAGAAACCCCGATGGGCTAGTGTCCTCTTTCGGCGCACTGGCGGGAAGTAAGGGCGAGCGTCATCAGCATCGCCCCTACAGACCTGCGATTCCATCGATCGCATCGGATGACTATTGCGCTACGAGTTGAACAACGGTGCCCAGTCTTGCGCCACCTTGTTCAGCGCATTCTGTGCGCTCTCTTTCAGGGTCAGCGCGTTTTGGATGTCTGCATCAAAGGCGGTGAAGATCTGCCCGGCATTGGGGTTGACGGGGCGCGCCTTCGCCGTCGGCAACAGCGGCTTAAATGCTGCGACAACGGGGTTGTTCAACACGGCGGGCGTGTAGGCTGATTGGCGTGTGGGCAGCGTGCCGTTGGCCGTCGCGACGGCAATCTGGCTGGCTGACGAATCCAGATAGTTCAGGAAGGTTACAGCGGCATCTGGATACGGCGTGCCGGCGTAGATCGAGTAGTTCTGGCCGCCGGTGGGTGAGCGCGGCACATCGCCGGCAGAACCTATCGGGAAGGCGGCGACGCCGAAGTTAGCAGCGTTGGCACCCTGAAACGCGGAGCCGGACATCAGATCCGTCGCCTGCCAGGGGCCGTTGGCGATCATGGCCACTTTGCCAGCCTTGAAGCCTTCGTCGGCGTTGGTGTAACCGTTCTTGAAGTCGATGGGCTGCACCGAGCCGTCTTTGATCATATCCAGCAAATGCTGGAAGCCTGAGACGGACTGCGGGTCGTTGATGTAGATGGTCTTGCCATCATCCGAGACGAGGCCGCCGCCATCAGCGAAGATGAACGGGGTGACGAAATACGAGCCGCCCTGAGTTGCGAAGCCATAGATGCCCTTGCTTTTGTTCGTCAACTGCTTCGCCATTGTGCGCAGATCGGCAAGGGTGGTCGGCGGGTTGGGAACGAGCGCCTTGTTGTAATAGAGCGCGATGAAGTCGGTGACTTCCGGCACGCCCCACAGGTGGCCGTTATACATATTGTAAGCGAGCGGTGCCGGGAGGAAGTCGCTGGTGCCGCCGTCGATCTTGCCATCCAGATTCAGCAGATAGCCGTCTTTGGCGAACTCGCTGGTCCAGGCGATGTCGGTGCGGATAATGTCGGGAGCGCCAGTGCCGGCTTTGGCGGCGTTGGCGAACTTGTCATGCGCGCTGCCGAAATCGACGTATTGTGCGGTGACTTGAATGTTGGGATGGCTGGCATTGAAATCGCTGACGAGCTTGAGGATGGCCGGCGCTTCCGTCTGCCCTTCGGTATACCAGAAGGTCAACTTTGCGACGCCGCCGCTGCTGCCACCGTTGCTGCTGCCGCAGGCCGCCAAAATGAGGGTGGCGAGGGTCAGCGTCATGGCTAAGAAGATGTTCTGTCGTTTCATCTGCGTTGAGCACCTTTACCGGTTTAGTTGGGTGCGTCACCCAACCTCTGAACGAACTCACTGTCTGCGTGGGATCTCACGTGGAGGGACCAAACCGAGAAGCGCCAGGATGAAGGAAAACGCTGATGGGGATGGCGTCGGTCGCCGGCATGCTCCTTTCCGTGTGTGCACACGCGCCCTGTACGTGCTGTTATGTGGTAAACTAAATCGGTTCAGTAGATGTGCAGGACATCTAACAGCAGATATGATACCGGAATAGAATTCATTTGTCAAGAGGGTACCGCGAGGATTTTGGAAGTTGCCATCAATGGTACCATGATCAGAGGATACGTTGTTTGGCGAAAGGGGATGCATCTTGACCACTGAACCCGAAGGGCAGCATGGCGGCGAGCCACTGCGCGCGAAGCGCAGCCGGCGCAAGCGCAGGTCCGTCACCGTTTCCACGGTTGCCAAAGCTGCCGGCGTCTCGCGCGCCGCCGTCTCGTTTGCCTATAACGCTCCAGAGCAGATCTCGGCGGATACGCGCTCGCGCATTTTGCAGGTGGCTGAAACATTAGGCTATTCGCCCGATCCCATTGCGCGGCTGTTGAACACGCGCCACACCGACGCCGTCGGCCTGCTGATGGTTGAGCCGATTGAGGCGGCTTTTGCCGATCCGTTCACCACAGCGTTTGTGCGCGGCATGGGGCGCATGTGTGATCAGCACGGCCTGGCGCTGACGCTGTTGCCGCCGCGATTGGGTTCAAGCGTGCGCACCATCCAGACGGCGATTGTCGATGGCATCATCACGCTGGGACTGACGCCTGAAAGCCCGTTTCTTTCCGCGTTGAAGCGTCGCCATTTGCCGCTGGTGGTGGTGGATGGCGCGCCCAGCACCACCTGGCACAGCGTGCTGGTGGATGATGAAGGGGGCGCGTATGCCGCCGCCGCACATCTGGCCGCGCTCGGCCATCGCCACGTTGCCATCATCGCCTTTGACTCGCCGCCGGAAGATCCGCATCGCTATTCGCGCGATGTCACCTATGTGACCGCTCAACGACTGGCCGGCTATCATCGAGGGTTGGCGATAGCGGGCGAGCGCACTGAGATCGAGCAGATCGAATCGCATTCAGATATCGCCAGTGGGCAGGCGGCCATGTCCCAACTGCTTGAGCGCGCCGGCACCACCCCAACCGCCGTTCTCGCCATGAGCGATGCCATCGCGTTGGGGGCCATGCGCGCCTGCGACCAACACGGGCTGCGCGTGCCGAATGATATTTCCATCATTGGTTTCGATAACATCCCTGAGGCTGCCCTGGCGACACCCCCCCTCACGACGGTCAGCCAACCCATTGCGGAAAAAGCCACGCGAGCGATGCGCCTCATGTTGCAGCTCATGGAATCCCCAGATCCCCTGCCCTTTGAGCAGATCATGTTGCCGACCACGCTTATCATCCGCGAATCCACCGCGCCGCCCAAAGGAGATTTGCGGCATGCCGGCAAATGAGGTGACTGATTTTTGGTACCGTCGATGCCGTGATGCTCGTCCCGCGCATGATGAGGTATCCGAAGAGCCGATGGCGCTGTGAGGAGCCGATTGCACTCGTCGCGCGGGGCGTTCTATGGCGACTCTTTAAATATCATGAGATGATATGATGGACGGTTGCCACTTCCCCCAAAAGAGGGGGCGTTTGACATAGCCGAGATACGTGGGGTATACTCTCCCTCAGAGTGAGCGATTTTCCACCAGTGACCGCAGGTACGGTTGTGCCGTTCAATTCTGCCTGATGGCGGATCCTGCCGAGGTGGGGGAGCATCTCAACCAATGCGGCGATGCGCTGCTATGCTGGCGCGTGCTGCGGGCATGAGGTGCACATCCATTCCCCTGGTCCCTGGGCAAAATGTTGCCTGAGGGGCTTTTTTGTTGCCCTCGTCACGCGTGAGTCGCTCATCAGCATCGCTCACAGAAAGGGGGAAATCAGATGCCAACTCCACGTAAAAATGCCATCATCGACACGTTGACGGAAAAGCTGCGCCGTGCGAAAGCGCTGGTGTTGATGCAGACGCAAGGGCTGAACGTGGCCGAGCAGACCGAACTGCGCAAGAAACTGCGCTCAAGCGGCATGGAATTTCAGGTTGTCAAGAACACCCTGTTCCGCAACGCCACACATGCTGCCGGCGTCGCCAATGTGGATGATGTTCTTGTCGGCCCCACTGCCATCGCCATCGGCTATGACGATGATGCTTCCGTCGCTAAAGCTGTGCTGGATTACGTGCGCACGTCGAAGATCGTCACGGTCAAGGCCGGCATGATGGGCAACCAAAAGCTGAGCGCCGCCCAACTGGAAAGCCTTTCCAAGCTGCCTGGGCGTGATGCCCTGCGCTCGCAAGCCGTCGGCACGGTGCAAGGCCCGCTGAGCCAGGTCACCGGCCTCCTCGGCGCGCCCGCCCGCGACCTTGTGCAGATCCTGCGCAACTATGCCGAGAAGCAAGGCGCAACCTTCTGATTTCACCTGCGAACACCCATCATACGAACAACCGAGGAGCAACCATCATGGCAAAAATCGATGACATCATCGCGCAGATCGAAGAACTGAACGTGCTGGATCTGGTCACGCTGACCAAGACCCTGCAAGAGAAATGGGGCGTGACCGCTGCCGCCGCCATGCCGATGGGCATGCCCATGCCCATGCCGACGGGTGCCGGCGAGGCCACAACCAGCGGCGCTGAGGAGCCGACCGAGTTCAATGTGGTGCTTTCCGGCCTGGCGGATGCCAGCAAGAAGATCGGCGTCATCAAAGTCGTGCGCGAACTGACCGGCCTGGGCCTGAAAGAGGCGAAAGATCTGGTCGAGGGCGCACCGCAGCCGATCAAAGAGGGCGTATCGAAGGACGAGGCCAACAGCCTCAAAGCCAAGCTGGAAGAAGCCGGCGCGACCGTCGATGTCAAGGCCGCGTAATTGCGCCGTATATCCCCAACAGCATATCGAGGATGGTACCGAAACAGTGCCATCCTCGATTGTTTTAATAGGAGGATGAGCCGGCACGACTGCTGATGACAACATGTCCCCGGCTCGGAAAAGACGCCCTCCGGGCTGGCACAGTGAGATAGCGTGTCAAGATGCCGATTGGCGATTCGACCGCATCGCCAATCGGCACAGCATCAGGAGGAAACGATTTCCCACCCATGCTGATAAGCTAAAGCTGCCGTTTCTTCGAGGCTGGGCGGATTTCCAGCGCGGGCGTGGGCATCGAGCATGCGGAAGAGCCTGGCGTGATCGACGCCGGGTGATACCATAACGAGCATCCGCCCCACCTGTTGACCAATGTTTTTGAATGCGTGGACAACACCGCGTGGAACGAAAACGCATGCCCCTGCCTCGGCGATGGTTCGTTGGTCGCCCACCTGAACGTCATATATCCCCGCTAAAACATAAAAGGTTTCTTCTTCAGCACGATGCCGATGCGCAACAACACCTTTGTCTGGTTGGGTTGTTGTCTCAAACAACAGAAATGTGCCATTCGTTTCCTCCGGAGTCAGCAGGAACCGGCGTGGTTCCCCCAGGACCAACACACGATCCCCTGCCTGGGAGCCGACCAGTTTGGGATGAAGCATGGTCATTTGTTTTCGCCTTTCTGCCTTCTGCCTTTCTGAGTTGAGGTTGGAAGTCAACCTTTGGTTGCTCCATTCGATAGTGTAGCACACGAATCCTTCTTGTCAGGAAGTTGTCATATGATGGCCATATGATGTATGATATCTATCATCCACATGAAAGATCGTCATCTGCACGCGTCGGCGTGCTTTTTGCGCTCTTTCAGCCGTTTAAAGATCTGTTAAGGATGTTCCATCCGGTTGCTCTGCCTCTGCTCGTTTTGTCCTGCTCTGGTTGGGCCATGATTTCCACTTTCAGAAAGGATCGTGATCATGGCGCTCGCCCCATCTGTCGCCGTCACGCCCATCCCGTCGTGGCGGGTCAGTTGGCGTATCTATCGCCGCATTTTTCGGTTGTTGCGTCCTCATCTGGGCCTGACGCTGGCCACCCTCGCCTGCACCGTCCTCGCCACCGGCTTCGCCTTGATTGTGCCCTGGCTGCTGGGCTGGGTGATCGATACCGGCATCCAGGCGGGCCGGTTCGACTATTTGGTGTATGCCGCCCTCGGCGTCCTCGTCATCAGTGGGTTGCGCGGTCTGTTCGCCTATGGCCAGGGCTACTATTCCCAGGCGCTCTCCGTCAAGGTCGCGTATGATCTGCGCAACACCGTCTATAATCATCTGCAACACCTGAGCTTCGATTTTCACGATGATTCCGAGACCGGCCAGTTGATGTCGCGCATGACGGTGGATATCGAATCGCTGCGGCAGTTCATTCCGCTGGGCATCGTGCGCGTGGTGGTGGCCGTGCTGACCTTTGGCGCGGTGATCACCATCCTGGCACGGCTCAGCCTGCCGCTGACGCTGGTGACGCTGATCGCCCTGCCGATTATCGCGGCACTGGCATTGCAGGTGGCGCGGCACCTCGGCCCCATGTGGCGCGCGGTGCAGGCCGAGACCGGTGATCTCAGCACGGTGATGCAAGAAAGCCTCAGCGGGCGGCGCGTGGTGATGTCCTTTGCCCGCGAGGACTATGAGATCCAGAAATATCAGCGCAAGAATCGGCGGCTGCGCGACGTGCAGATGGATGCCATGCGCACCTCGGCCTGGAACCAGCCGCTGATGATCTTCGTCCTCAATGCCGTCACCGTCATCACGCTGGGCATCGGCGGCGTTCAGGTGATTCAGCACCAACTGAGCCTGGGCACGCTGGTGGCCGTGATGCAATATGTGTTGCTGCTCGGCACACCGGTGCGCGCTTTCGGCTTCATGATGAACTGGTTGTTGCGGGCCATTGCCAGCGGCCAGCGCCTCTTTGAAGTGCTGGATATGCAGCCGAGCATCCAGAATACACCGAATGCCCGTGTGTTGGAGCACGTCGCGGGCCATGTGCGCTTTGAGCATGTCAGCTTCACGTACAAGAATGGGCGCGAAGTGTTGCACGACATCGACATCGACGCCCAGCCTGGGCAGATCGTCGCCATTCTGGGCGCGACGGGCAGCGGCAAAAGCACGCTGCTGAGCCTGTTGCCACGCTTTTATGACGCGACAGCAGGGCGCGTGCTCATTGACGGCCACGACGTGCGCGATATCCAACTGGCGTCGTTGCGGCGCAACATTGGCATGGTGCTGCAAGACGTGTTCCTCTTCAACGCCACCATCCGCGAAAACATTGCGATGGGCGTGAGCGATGCCACCGAAGAGCAGATCGTCGCGGCGGCGAAGGTCGCGCGGCTGCACGATTTCATCATGTCGCTGCCCGACGGCTATGACACGTGGGTAGGCGAGCGCGGCGTCACGCTCAGCGGCGGCCAAAAGCAGCGCGTCGCTATCGCCCGCACCCTGCTGCTGGACCCGCGCATTCTCGTTTTGGACGACTCAACCTCCAGCGTGGATATGGAGACGGAATATCTCATCCATGCTGCGCTGGACGCCGTGATGCAGGGGCGCACCAGCTTCGTCGTGGCCTCGCGCCTGCGCACCGTCAAGCACGCCGACCAGATTCTGGTGCTGGAACACGGGCGCATTGTGGAACGCGGTACGCACCAGCAATTGCTGGCGCAGGGCGGCGTCTATGCCCGTCTCTACGATCTGCAACTGCGCGAGCAAGAGGAATGGGAAGCGACACTGGAAGCTGCCGGCGATGTGGCCATGCCGGTTGGAGCGAGCGAGGAAGAGTGAGAGACGAGAAACGGAGCACACATGGCAAGCCCGCCGGGGGCTAAAGCCGCCCGGCTCGATAAAGAAAGCCCCTACGGGGCTGCGACCGGAGGATGGATCTCGCGTGGCATGCTTAGTCATTTCCTCGCCGTTATGGGTGGTGTGATATCTGCGCTTTTTTCGCCGAGCGATTATCCATCCTATACGCGATCCTCTTGCCGCACAGCCCCGTAGGGGCTTTGTCTTTCGAGCAGGGGGATTCTATCCCCCGGCGGACGTGCCACGCGCGATCCTTCCCCGGCGG
>JAJPKG010000197.1 GCA_021323815.1 Pseudomonadota bacterium | reverse complement strand
TCGAGGGCGTGAAGCCGGGGGTGTTGGCGTTGGCGATGTTGTTGGCGGTGACATCAAGCGCGTCTTGCGCTGCCTGCATGCCGCTGACGGCGCGGGTATAGACCGGGAGCATTTCTTGCTTCCTCCTGTAGATGTGGGATGAAACGCGAAGAGCGTGAAGGAGGCAAAGAGACGCCCAGAGTTTGAAGAAAAAGAAGTGACGCCGCAGAGCATTGGAAACACCCCCTCGCGTATGGCGCGCGTCTTTTTTCATGGCTTCGCGTTCCTTACTGTATCTTCGCAGCCTTCGCGTCTCGTCCTTTTTTTATGGCAGTTTGCCGATGTCGTTGGCGGCTTGCTGAGCCAGTTGATCTTGCATGTGCTGCATCTGCACCGAGGCTTCATAAGCGCGCTCGGCGGTCATGATGGACCCCATCGCCTGGGTGAGATCCAGGTTGGCGGCTTCCAGCATGCCTTGCTTGACCAGGATGGTGGATGAAACGGTGACGGGGCCGGTGGGCGTATAGCCGCCATTGCCGGCTTTTTGCCAGCCGGCGGCAGTGAAGATGCCGATTTGCCCGACCGCTTGCGTGCCGACCTGGATGGTGCCGTTGTCGCGGATGACGATGGGCTGGCCCTGCGGATCGGGTAGGGTGATGGGCTGGCTGTTCGCGCCCAACACGGGCAAGCCTTCAAGGGTGACAAGCTGGCGCGTGGCTGAGAGGTGGAAGCGCCCATTGCGGGTATAGACGATGCCCTGGCCGTTGCGGATGGCGAACATCCCCGGCCCTTGCAAGGCAAGATCCAGCGGGTTGCCGGTCTGGCGCAGCGAACCCTGCGTGAGATCGACGCCGGTCTGGATGTTGAGCACGCCGGTGGCGCGTACCAGGCCGCCTTCACCATATGAGAGCGGGTTTGCGCCCTGGCGCACCAGCGTCTCGAAATCTTCCTTGAAGCCAACGGTGTCGGCGTTGGCGAGATTGTTGGTGAGCACATCGATGGCCGACATCTCGCTCACCATGCCCGCCGTTGCGGTGTAGAGTCCTCGCAGCATGGGTTTGGGATTCCTTTCCTGGTTGTTAGGACGAGACGCGAAGGCCGCGAAGAGAGCGAAGAAACTCGAAGACTTTGAAGAAGAAGTGGCATGTTCCACTCCTCTTTATCAGAACACCCCTCACTCTTTTTTTTCCTTCGCGGCCCTTCGTGATCTTCGCGTTCCCGTTCTTCATTTCCCCTTTCTCAGTGTGCGGCGCGTGACGAAGGCGATGCTGAGCAGCGCCACCAGCAAGGGAGCGTAGGCCAGCCAGCGCGGCGTGGTTTGGGCTGTTGATGCCGGCGCAGGCGGGTTGTCGGGCGTGATGGTTGTCTCGAAGGGCGGGTGCTGGGCATATTGACCGGTGTCGGGCAGATATTTCACCTGCTTTTGCACGGCCTGGCTGCCGGGAAAGAAGCCGGCGATGACATAGTTGCTGCTGGGGACGCCACGATGCGGATCGGGGTCCGGCTGCACCGTCACCAGCACCATCGAATAGGCGGGGTCGAGGCTGCCCTGCATGCTCACGTCGATGAGGGCGCTGCCCGCCGCGCTGACCTGGAAGCGCCCCACCGGCAGGAAGTGCCCCGCCTGGGGATTGACCAGCCACAGGGCATAGATCTGGCCGCTGCGCAGGGGATCAAGGCCCTGGACGGTCAGTTTGACCTCGGCTTCGGTCTGCCACACCTCGGCGGTGCCGACCGCTGTGGGCGAGCCGGTGTTGCACAGGTTGATGATGTATGACAGCGGCACGTCGATGGGCCGTTCCTCGGCATGGGCCGGCGCGCCGATGAGGGCGAGCGCGGCCACCAGAATTGATGCAACGATCACCCAATATGTTTTCATGTGCGCGCTCCAATCAACCGCGTGGCGGGAGATTCGGGGATGGCTTCGGGGGTGGGAGCGCGCACGTGGAAATAGGCACGCAGGCGCAGCACGGCCTGGGCGTGCAACTGGCACACGCGCGATTCCGAGACGTGCATCACCTGACTGATCTCCTTCATGGTCAGTTCCTCGTTGTAATAGAGCGAAAGCAGCAGCCGCTCGCGGGCGGGCAGGCGTTTGACCGCCTGGGCCAGATGCGCCTGTTGCTCGCGGCGCTCGGCTTCATCCGGCGGGCTGGCGGCGCTGGGATCTTCCAGCATCTCGGCCAGCGATGACATGTCGTCTTCGGGGCGCGTGGGCGCGAGCGGCGCATCCAGCGAGAGGATGCTGGTCCCGGCTTCCAGCAACATCTGGCGATAGCGGTCGGTGGTCACGCCGCACTCGGCGGCGATCTCACTTTCGGTCGCGGGACGGCCCAGGCGTTGTTCGAGCTCCGCCATCATGCGCTCAAGCTGGCGCGAGCGCGTGACCGCCGAGCGGGGCATCCAGTTCAGCGCCCGCAGTTGGTCGATGACGGCTCCGCGGATGCGCGCGGTGGCATAGGCCTCGAACCTGATGCCGCGTTCCGGCTCAAAGCGGTCGATCGCGTTGATCAGCCCGATGACGCCAAAACTCAACAGGTCGTCAGCGTCGAGCGTGCTGGTGGCGGGGATGCCGAGGCGTCCCACCACGAACCGCACCAGATGGATGTAATGCAAGATCAGGCTTTCGCGCAACTGGGGGTCGCGCGTGTGCACGAAGCGCATCCATGCCGCATCGCTGTCGTCGAGTGGTGTCCCTACGGGAGTTTTCATACGCTCATGACCGTCCTTTTCGTCGCGCCGGGATGTTCCTTCGTTCCGTCATAACGCTGAGGTTGTTGTTATTCGAGCGACCTACTCTGCGCTGGCGGCTAAAGCCGCTGTGCTTCGATCGCGAAGCCTGCCTGCGCAGGCTGGGTCCATATCGCCGTGATCGCGCTTCGATTGATGTATCATTAGGGTGAAGGCGATCACGGATCGGGCGTCGCCCAGGCTCCGAAGGGAGCCTTCGCGATCGAAGCCACGCGCTTTAGCTGCCGGGCGCTCTCACCATTGCTGCTCTCCTTTCGATGGAAACCTCCCTGCCGGGCGGCCTTACCACGCGTGCTCCTCTCGCTTTTCTCCTCACGCTGCTTCTTCCTCATCATCCTTTGGTGCCTGCGCCTCTTCTTGCTCGCTTTCTTCCGCCGGCAGGTCCAGTTCGGAGTCTGCGTCGGCGAGGACTTCATCGAGATCGGCGGTGGTGCCGTCGGTGCGCGCGACGATGGTGGCATCGGGCACGCGCCAGGCATCGAGCTGGTTCCAGACGGCGGCGGCGATGCGGCCCACGAACCAGAAGGTGGCGAGGGCGAGGCCCACGCGCAGGGCAATGGCGAAATTGTCCGCGCCCTGCATGACGCCGGTGATCAGTTCAAAGACGCCCGTCAGAAAGCCCAGCAGCCACGCCAGGCGCGGCACGCGGGCGCGTTGCAGTTGCACTACGCGGTCGCGCGCCGTGCGGGGGCGGGCGGCATCGTCATTCCCGCGCTCGGCGGCGCGGCGTTTCTGCTCTTCGCGCAGGCGCTGGCGAATGAAGCGCGACAGCGTCTGGCGATCATCTTTCTCGATGTGGGTGAACTCGATGCCGACGAGATAGCCCTTTTTCTTTCGCTCGGCTTTGCCCTTTTCGTGCAGCACGGCCAAAAGTTCTTCCGGTGCGTCGGCGATGTGGGCCACGCGCCCGCGCACCAGGCGCGAGATGGGAAAGACCGGCGCGCCCAGTTCGATCTGGACGACGGCATCTTGCTTTTGTGGCGCGTGGGTGAAGAGCAGCACGCCGCCCATGCTGATGTTGAGCACCGTGCTCTGGTAGATCGGCGCTTTGCCATCCTTACCGATGCGACTGTCGCTTTGCACGGCGATGCGCGGCGCTTTGCGGGTCGGCGTGGGAGCCTGAGACTGTGGCGCGGGAAGTGGCGGCATGTTATCTCAC
>JAJPKG010000220.1 GCA_021323815.1 Pseudomonadota bacterium | reverse complement strand
GAAACATCATACACGCAATAGCATTATTGCAGCGGGAATACTCGTGACCTTATTAGGCACAGCCTTCGTTTGGCGTGCCTTACATCCACTTCCTGCTGCTCCTATCCTTGTTAGCCCCGCGAATGGCAGCACCATTACAGGTTCCCAAATTGGCACCTTTATTACTTTTTCTTGGGACGCTGTAGCAAACGCAACTTCCTATAAATTTCAGCTCGCTAGCTGCTCTATCAGTTGTTCTGATGCCACAGCGACTAATTTTCCAGAGATTCCAACCACTGCTACCACCTTTTCTCAAGTCGCGCTTACGGCCAGTCCCAGCGTGCCAACGAGTCATTGGCGCTGGCGGGTCTTTGCTGTCAACGCCAATGGTGAAACTCCAAGCGGTTGGTGGACTATATCTTATCACCTTAGCTCAACAACCATTCCATTCTTCTCACCTTGATAATACCCTACGGCTATATCACCTTATCCATACAGCAACCTGCCTTAGATGTGATGGACTGATTGCTTTCTCTGACAATGGGTAAATTGTCGTCTAAAAAGATTTCAGCAAGCAAAACACAAGGCGCGACCGGTGGCCGCGCCTCATCTCGGTGGTGCTATTTGCCCAGGCCGTGACAGAATTTATACTTCTGCTTGCTGCCACAGGGACAGGGATCGTTGGGGCCGACCTTTGCCAGCACGGCGGGGTCGAGCGCGACCTTTTGCTTGGTGCCGGTCGCTGGACGGCTGGGCGTTTTCGAGGTTGACGCCTTCGCGGGCGTCGCCGCTGGTTTGGCTGTGCCGGAGCCATTGGGCGAGGCGTGACCATTGCCGTTTGCCAGCGCCTTGCCGTTGGGCGTCGCCATCGGTGGCTGCGTCGCTTTGGGCAGCGGGCGGCTGGCGGTGCTGCTGACCTTCTGGGCTTTGGTCTGTGTCAGCGGCTTTTTCGCCTTTGGCGCGGGCGCAGGGCCGGTTTCGCTTTTCGCTTGACCCGTCGCCTGGGCGATCTCGTTGGTGTTGGTCTGCAACTGGCGCGGCGGCTGTGGGGCTTGCGCCAGTTGTTCTTCAGGAGCGCGCACTTCGATCTGCATGCCCATCAGGTTTTCGGTCACATAGTGGCGGATCTGCTGCTTGAGGTCTTCAAATTTGGCAAAGCCCTCGCGCTTGAACTCCACCAGCGGGTCCACCTGGGCGATGCCGCGCAGGCCGATGCTGGTGCGCAGTTCGTCCATCGCGTCGATGTGGTCCATCCACAGGCGATCCACGATCTGCAACAGCACGTTGCGCTCCATCAGTTCCAGTTGCCTGCGGGCCTCTTCCGGCGATTGGCCGAACTGCTGCTCTACCTGATCGCAGACCTTTTGCAGCCGTGCCTCATATTGGTCCCGCGCCCAATCCACGCACTGCTGGACGAACGCGCCGCGTTTGAGCGTGGCCAGGTTATCGCCGAAGAAATCTTCGGGCAAGGGCATGTGCCACCGCTCAAAGAGCGCTTCGATGGCGGGGAAGTCCCATTGCTCAGCCAGATTGCTCTGGCAATGGCTGCCGACGACCTCTTCCACCTCTTCGGCGATCAACGCCTGAATGCGCTCATGCACGTCCTCGCCCTTGAGGATGGCGCGGCGGTCGGCATAGATGGTCTCGCGCTGCTTGGCGATGACATCATCATATTCAACCAGATGCTTGCGGATGTCGAAGTAATACGCCTCGACCTTCTGCTGCGCCTGCTCGATCATGCTGCTGATCATCTTGTTTTCGATGGGCATGTCGTCATCCATGCCCAGACGATCCATCAGCCCCGCAATGCGGTCGCTGCCGAAGCGGCGCAGGAGATCGTCTTCCAGCGAGATGAAGAAGCGGGTGATGCCGGGGTCGCCCTGGCGACCTGCGCGACCGCGCAACTGATTGTCGATGCGCCGCGCGTCGTGTCGCTCGGTGCCGATGACATAGAGGCCGCCGAGTTCCACCACCTTCTCGCGGGCCTCGGCGCAGCGGCGTTCGGCCTCGGCCAGCGCCTCGGCGCGATCTTCGGGCGTGGCCATGTCGATGTCGATATCGTTTTCCGAAAGGATCTGGTCCACGAAGCCTGCCGGATTGCCGCCCAGCAAGATGTCGGTACCGCGACCGGCCATGTTGGTGGAGATCGTCACTGCGCCGGGCGCGCCGGCCTGAGCGATGATCTCCGCCTCGCGCTGATGGTTCTTCGCGTTGAGCAATTCATACGCGATGCCCACGCGGTCCAGCTTGCGCGCCAGCAGTTCCGATTTCTCGACGGAAACCGTGCCCACCAGCACCGGCTGGCCCGCTTCGTGGCGCTTCTGAATCTCTGCCACCACCGCGTCGAACTTGCCGTTCTCGGTGCGATAGACCAGATCCGTCTCGTCTTTGCGGATCATCGGCTTGTTGGTGGGGATGACGACGACATCCAGCTTATAGATTTTGTCAAACTCTTGCGCTTCGGTGAGCGCCGTGCCGGTCATGCCCGCCAGCTTGCGATAGAGCCGGAAGTAGTTCTGGAAGGTGATGGTGGCGACGGTGCGGTTTTCGGCCTGAATCTTCACGTGCTCTTTGGCTTCGATGGCCTGGTGCAGGCCCTCGTTATAGCGCCGACCATAGAGGATGCGACCGGTGTGCTCGTCAACGATCAACACCTCGCCATCGCGCACAATGTAGTCGCGATCTTTCAGGTAAACGACCTGCGCTTTCAGCGCGTTTTCCAAGAAGCGGATGAGGTCGGTGTTGGCATAGATATCCTTGATACCCAGCGCCGCCTCAACCTTGTCGATGCCGCTGTCGGTGATGGCAACGGTGCGCGTCTTGAGGTCAACGGTATAGTCCTCATCTTCTTTGAGGATGGGCACCACGCGGGCGAAGCGGCTATACAGTTCCGGCGATTCCATCGACTGTGCCGAGATGATGAGCGGGGTGCGCGCCTCGTCGATGAGGATGTTATCAACCTCGTCCACGATGGCGAAATTCAACTGGCGCTGCACGCACAGGCTGAGGTCCGGCACCATGTTGTCGCGCAGATAGTCGAAGCCGAACTCGTTGTTGGTGCCATAGGTGATGTCCGAGCCATAGGCGGTT